>DATFZP010000031.1:0-4837 GCA_035314405.1 Solirubrobacteraceae bacterium
GGCACCCACAGATCGAGGCTCGACTCGGTCGTCTTGGTGTTGACCCGATCGAGCACCCGCAGGACGATCGCGACGGGGAGCAGCAGCGAGTTGAAGTAGGTCGTGCGGACCTGCCGCCAGCCCGCCCTCTCGGCGACCCTCTGCAGGGAGCGCCGCGTGTAGCGGCGGTAGTGATGGTTGATGACGTCGTGGCCGCTCCACAGCCACTGGTAGGCGGGAACCGTCACGAGCAGCGCCCCGCCCGGGGTGACTGTCCTGCGCAGCTCCCGGAGAGCCCCGAAGTCGTCCTCGAGATGCTCGATCACGTCGAGGCTCACCGCGAGGTCGAAGCTGTCATCGGCGAACGGCATCTCCAGAACCGACCCTTCGACAACCTCGCCCGCGTCGCGGCCGCGGGCCAGGCAGGCGCTCGTCTCGGACAGCTCTACCCCCGTGACCGTGCCGTGGCGGGCGAGCTCGACCATGTTGCGCCCGCTGCCACAGCCGGCGTCGAGGATGCGGACCGAGGGAGGCAGGCCCAGCCCGGACACGAGGCCCTCGATGACCGACCGGCGGCCTCTGTACCACCAGTGGCGGTCCTCCGCCCGGTGGGTCTGCAGCTCGTACTCCCTGTCCATCCAGCCTTCATCCTTTCCTATCGGAGCGTCCGGGCGCCGTGCGCCCCCACGTGCGGCTTCCCCGTGGAGCGCCCGGCGCCGCCGCCTCCAACACGGGCGCGGGTCGCGGTCGGCGAGTCGATCAGGAGGCCAGCGCGCTGCGCAGGAAGCTGACCGTCCGCTCCCAGGAGAGCCTGGCGTCCTCCTCGTCGAAGGTGCCCAGCCGGTTGGTCTCGTTGAAGAAGGCGTGACCTGCGCCGTCGTAGTAGTGGAAGCCGACCTCGACCCCGGCGTCCCTCAGCTCGCCCTCCAGCTGCTTGGCGTCCTCGACCGGGATGAATTCGTCGGCCGTCCCGAAGTGGCCGAGCACGGGGCCCTGAATCTTCGTGAAGTCCGGCTTGCCGTGTGGCATCACGTAGTAGTAGGTGACCGCCGCCACGATGTTCGGGCAGGTTGCCGCCGCCCATACGGACAGGCCGCCCCCGAGGCAGAAGCCGACCGAGCCCACGCCCTTGCCTTCGAACCCCGGCCGAGAGCCCAGGTAGTCCGCGGCGCCACACATGTCCTTCTCGGCCTGATCCATCGACATCGCCATCATCTTCTGCTGGGCCTCGCTCGGCTGGGTGGTCGTCTCTCCGCGGAAGAGGTCGGGGGCGAGCGCGAAGAACCCCTCCGCGGCGAAGCGGTCGCAGATCGAGCGGATGTGCTCGTCCACGCCCCACCACTCCTGCAGGACGATCGTCGCCGGGCCTCGCTCCCCCGCGGGCACGGCCAGGTAGCCGGGGGAGGTGCCGGCGCTCGTCGGGAACTCGATCTCGGGCATGTTCTGGCTCCTTGGGTCCGTGGGGCGCTCCTGCTCCGCCGGCACAGGTGCGGGCGGCGGCGGAATACTCTCACGCCCGCGTCCCGATGTCTCCCAGGGCCCCCTGATCGGACGGAGGGCTCCCCGACCGGGGCCTTCCCACGCCTCGATCCCCGCACCGATATCGTCCCCGCGGCAGCACGGCCCGCAACACACCCCGAGGAGAGGCGACACCATGGATGCCGCAAATCACCAGTTCAGGCTCGCCGCCCGCCCGGTCGGCCTGCCCACGCCCGAGGACTGGAGCTACACCGAGGAGCCCGTTCCCGAGCCGGGGGACGGAGAGGTGCTGGTGAAGGTCCTCTACGTCTCCCTGGACCCGGCGATGCGCGGCTGGATGAACGACGGCCGCTCCTACATCGCGCCCGTCGGGATCGGGGAGGTCATGCGGGCGCTCGCCGCCGGCGAGGTGATCGCCTCCAAGCACCCCGACTTCTCCGCGGGAGACCACGTCACCGGTCTGCTCGGGGTGCAGAGCTACGCAGTCGCCCACGGCGGGGCGCTGCTGAAGGTCGACACCTCCCTCGCTCCGCTGCCCGTGTACCTGAGCACCCTCGGTATGCCCGGCATGACGGCCTACTTCGGGCTGATCGACATCGGTCGGCCCCAGCAGGGCGAGACGGTGGTCGTCTCGGGAGCCGCCGGGGCCGTCGGGGGGGTCGTCGGCCAGATCGCCAAGCTCCAGGGCTGCCGCGCCATCGGGATCGCAGGGGGGGCCGAGAAGTGCCGCTACGTCGTCGACCAGCTCGGCTTCGACGCGGCGATCGACTACAAGGCCGGTGGCCTCGACGCCGCCCTCTCCGAGCATTGCCCGAAGGGCATCGACATCTACTTCGACAACGTCGGCGGAGAGATCCTCGACTCGGCCCTCGCGCTGCTCGCCCGGTATGCCCGCGTGATCATCTGTGGGGCGATATCCCAGTACAACGCCACTGGCGCGATCCAGGGTCCCTCCAACTACCTCTCCCTTCTCATAAACCACGCGAGCATGACCGGCTTCGTGGTCTCCGACTACGGCGATCGCTACGCGGAGGGGGCCCAGCAGATGGGCGCCTGGCTGGCGGCCGGCAAGCTCAAGAGCCGCGAGGACGTCGTCGAGGGCCTGGAGAACTTCCCCGACACCCTTCTGCAGCTGTTCTCGGGCGGGAACACCGGCAAGCTCGTGCTGAAGGTGGCGGGCGACTGACCGGTCGGCTCGGCGATCAGATCCTCAGCACCGACCCCTCGGTCGCCACGCTCACCTTCGGGGAGGTGTCCCGGAAACGGCGGGCCAGCCCATCGAGCGCCTCGTCGGTCCGCGTGTGGCGGTGGTGGAAGAGGACGACCGCCCGGCAGTCTGCCCGCTTGCCGAGCTCCACCGCGTAGTCGGCCACGGCGTGCCCGAAATCCCCCTCGGCCGCGAGCTCCGGAGGAAACAGCTGGGCGTCGTGGACGAGCACGTCCGCGTCCTGGGCCAGTTCGATCGCCGCGGGGTGATACTCGCCGAAGCCGTCCTCGCCTGGGCCCAGGGCCGTGGGATTGTGGTCGGGCATGTAGGTCAGGGTCGAACGTCCGTCACTCACCCGGTATCCCATCGTCCGCCCGCCCTTGTGCGGGATCTCCCGAGCGAGCACGGTGAAGCCCTCGACCTCCCACTCCCCGGGTGCGACCGTGCCGAACTGCCACTCGCCTCGGAGCCCCGTCGGCCCGACCGGGAAGTACGGCGGGCGCATCATCCCTGACAGCACACTCGCCGCGTCGTCGCCGTTCTCCTGCTCGGGCAGCAGCACCCGCACGTGCGCATCGACCCGGTCGGCGGCGGCGAAGAACGGCAGGCCGAGGGTGTGATCCCAGTGCAGGTGGCTGAGCAGGATCGTCCCGCTGAAGGGCCCTCCGTTGAGGAGCTTCGCGGCCATCTGCAGTCCGTCGCCGGCGTCGAGGATCAGATGCGGCGAGGAGGACGCCTTGGGAGCACGGTCGTCGATCAGCGCCAAGCACGAGGTGTGCCCTCCGTACTGGATGAATTCTATGCCGGGTGCGGGGGCCGATCCCCGCACTCCACAGAGGTGCACCTGCAATCAGCTCAGCTCCGCTCGAGTCGTGTGTGGAAGCGATCCCGTGGAGGGCCGGCGAGCTCGCGGACAGCGGGCGCAAGCGCCATCGAGGGGATCGAGGAAGACGATTTGGCGGGCGGGCGGCAGCGCATCGCCGGGCATTATGTTCAACGGGACCCGCGCTGTCCAGAACGCTCGCCGCCGAGCTCCCGTCGCGTGCTCGCCGAGTCGGCCCATCACTCCTCCGCCGCCGCCGCCCCGTTGGAGGCGTGATCCTTCGGCGTGGCGAGGGTCCAGACCGGCACGGCCGCCGAGCGGCCGCGGACCTCGAGATCGCCCACCCGGATCAGGTCATCGGGTGGATGGAGCATCCGCTCGCGCGTGCTGTCGGCGATGAAGAGCATGTGCCCGCTGCCCTTCGTCATGCCCTCCAGGCGCGACGCCGTGTTCGTGGTGTCGCCGAGGGCCGTGTACTCGACCCGCTGCTCGGAGCCGATGTTGCCCGCCATCACCGGCCCGCTGTTGATGCCCACCCCCATCGCGAAAGCGTGGTCGTGGTCGTGCTCGGCGAGCCAATCATTGAACCGGTCCAGTCGCGTCCCGATCATCTCCGTCGCCGCCGCGAGCGCTCGGTCGGCGTGGTCCGCCTGCTCGAGCGGCGCCCCGAACAGCGCCATGATGCCGTCGCCCATGTAGGAGATCAGCGTTCCCCCGGCCTCGAGGATCGCCTCGGTCATTTCGTTCAGATAGCAGTTGACGACCTCGATGACCGTCGGGGCCGGCTGCTTCTCGGAGAAGCTCGTGAACCCTCGCAGGTCGCTGAACAGCACCGTGCAGTCCCGCTCGACAGCTCCGAGGCGCAGGTTGTCGTCGGTGCGGGCGACCACCTCGTCGACCACCTCCGCAGGCACGAAGCGGGCGAACAGGTCGTGCACACGCTCACGTTCGATCGCCTCGGTGAGATACAGCACCGCGAGGGTGCCGAGCGTGGCGATCGTCAGCGCCAGCAGGGGATAGACCACGCTCAGGATCAAGCCGCTGTTGAAGGCGATCTGCGTCGCCACGAGATAGAGCACGGCTGCCGCCAGGGCCGCCAGCAGGGCCCGCAGCGGTTGCAGTCGCAGGCTCCCGAGCGGTGCGAGCACGCCGAGGAGGACGATCAGGAGCACGTCGAGCCAGCCGGGGGCGTCCTTCAGGGGCACCCCCCGCGCCAGCGTGGAGATGGCGTTGGCCCAGATTTCCGGGCCCGGCATCTCGGCCCCGTTGGTGGTGGCCGTGGCATGGACGTCCTGGAGGATCGGCGCCGATGCCCCCACGATCACGATCTTGCCATTGACCGCCCCCGG
>DATFZP010000032.1:0-3173 GCA_035314405.1 Solirubrobacteraceae bacterium
GGGGTGCACGAGCTCGGTCGCTTGATGCGAGAGGTCGCCCATGCGTTCGTCCAGGTCATGCAGACGGGCAGCGAGGCGCAGGTGACCAAGGCCCGCGACGTGCTCGCGGGCGCCCGTCGCGACCTATACCGGATACTCGCCGACGGCGACCCGCAGACGGAGGCCGGCGAGGAGGCAGACGCCTCCTAGATCCGAAGCCCTTCCACAGCGAGCGGGCCGGCGTCTCGCCGGCCCGCCTCGCCGCCTGCCGGGAGGGGTCACCCGTCGGGGGTTCCGCCCTGGTCGCCCTGCGGGTCGGGGCCGCTTGACCCTCCGCGTCGAGCCCATGTAGGGTCGCCCCATGACGTCCCTCGGGCCGACCTCCTCCGCGCTCGAGCTCGCCGCCGCGCTGCGTCGCCGGGAGCTCTCGGCGATCGAGCTGCTCGAGGCCTGCCTTGCGTCGGTGGACGAGCGCAACCCCAGCCTGAACGCGGTGATCTGGCGCGATGACGAGCGGGCTCGGACGGCCGCCGCTGAGGCCGACCGTCGGATCGCGGCGGGCGAGGACGCGCCCTTCCTGGGGGTGCCTCTGCCGATCAAGGATCTCACCCCCGTCGCCGGCTGGCCCGTCAGCTACGGCTCCCGCGGTGGACCGGCCGAGCCCAGCGAGGAGAGCGAGCTGGTCGTCGACGCCCTCCGCCGAGCTGGGTTCGTGCTGTGTGGGCGCACCAACACCCCGGAGTTCGGGGTGATCACCGTGACCGAGAACCTCCGCTACGGCATCACCCGCAACCCCTGGGACGAGGACCGCTCGCCGGGGGGCTCCAGCGGCGGTGCCGCAGCCGCGGTGGCCGGCGGGATGTTCCCGATCGCCCACGCCAACGACGGCGGGGGATCGATCCGGATACCGGCGTCCTACTGCGGTCTCGTCGGCCTGAAGGCAAGCCGCGGCCGTGTGCCCCGGCTGGCCCAGGGCTGGCTCGGAGCGGTGGTGGAGGGCGTCGTCTCGAGCACCGTCGCCGACACGGCCGCCGTCCTCGACGCGATCGCCGGGCCGGACCCCCTCGCCTGGTACAACGCCCCGGCTCCCGATCGGCCGTTCAGCGAGACGGTCTCTCCGGGGCGCCTGCGCATCGGGCTGATGGCACAGGCGCCGCTGGGGATACCGACCGACGAGGCCTGCGCCGCCGCCGCCCGCCTGGCGGCGAGCGCCCTGGAGGAGCTCGGACACACCGTCGAGGAGGTCGAGGTGCCGACGATCTCCGAAGAGCTGGTGCCGCCCTTCATCGTCCTGACCCAGGGCGGCCTGGCCGACTATGTCGGCGTCGACTGGTCGGCCGTCGAGCCTCACGTCGCCCATCAGCGCGCCTCCAGCGGAGAGCTCGGTGCGTTCGACTACGTGCTCGCGGCCCACACCCTCGAGCGGCTGAGCCGCCGGGAGATCGCCCGCTGGGGACGCGACTTCGACGTGCTCGTGACGCCCACCTCGGCGATCCTTCCTCCGGTTGCAGGGGCGATCCTCGAGGCCCAGCACGCGGCCCCGGACCAGCCGGTGCTCGATGTCGTGGCGAGCGTCTCCTTCACGGCGTTCGGGAACGTCACCGGACTGCCGGCTGTCAGCCTGCCCCTGCACTGGAGCGAGTCGGGACTTCCCGTGGGAGTCCAGCTCGTCGCTGGACCCTGGCAGGACGCCACGGCGATCTCCCTCGCCACACAGCTCGAGCAGGCCAGGCCATGGGCGGGGCGCAGGGCCCCCGGCGTGATCGCGACCGGATCGACCAGATGAGGGTGGGCGAATGAGATCCCACCCCCTGTCCGACGCGGCCTGAGCGCCCCGGGCGGACCGACGATGCATGTCCTGTTCGTCGGCGACGTGGTCGGCCCGCAGGCTGTGGAGTGGCTCGCCGGGCGCCTGCCGGGGCTCCGAGCAGAGCACCACGTGGACCTCACAGTGGTCGACGCCGAGAACTCCGCGGCGGACGGCGCCAGCATGACGGTCCAGGCGGTGGAGCGGCTGCTCGACGCCGGCGCCGATGTGATCACCGGCGGCAACCACGCATTCGAAGGGAGGGAGGTCGAGGCGGTGCTCGGTCACGAGAGGGTGTTGCGCCCGCTGAACGTGCCCGAGGGAGTGCCTGGACGCGGGGCGCTCACGCTCGCGGTCGGCGGCGAGGAGGTTCGCGTCGTGGTGCTCGCCGACCAGGCGGCGCTCGACGTGGCTCCGCCGTTCGCCCAGATGGCGATCGACCCGTTCGCCGCCGTCTCGATCCTCGGACCCGGCCCCACCACGATCATCGAGATGCACGCTCTCTCGGTGACCGCCAAGCAGGCGCTCGCCTACGCCCTCGACGGAGAGGTCGCCGCGGTCCTCGGGACGCACACACACGAGCCGACCCTCGCTCTCCACCTGCTCCCCCGGGGCACGGCGCTCGTCACCGAGGTTGGGATGACCGGGCCCTGCGACGGTCCCCAGGGGATGCACGCTCAGGGGGTGGTCCAGCGCGTACGAGGAGTCCCCGAGCCCGAGCTGTCCCCGCTGCGACCCGCCGACGGGGAGATCGTCCTCGGCGCCGTGCTCCTGGAGGTCGAGAACGGGCTGACCCGAAGCGTCAGCCGTCTGCGCTGAGGGCGCCCGGGACCGGGTCGGGGGCTGCGAGCCCGACGCGGCCGAGCGCGGCGGGGTCCCCGTCGCACGCCAGCCCCCGCTCGCGAGCCTCGGCGAGGTCGAAGGTCCCGCTGAGCAGGCCGAGGACAAGCTGGGGGGTGCCCGTGAGCACCAGGTCGGGATCCGCGGCCGGGCCGGGGCACGCACGGACCGCACCGTCGGCGGTCTCGATATGGGCCCGCTCGTCGCCGATGCGCAGGTCGATCGTGACGGGAGGGCTGCCGGGCGATAGGTCGGTGAGGAACATCTCGACCGGCAGCGCGAGCCAGTGACTGCGAAAGGCCTCCTCGCCGGCCGGCTCGAGCATCAGGGGGATGCCCCACTGCCCGAGGTCCCGGAGGACCGCCTTCAGCTCGCGGCCGCGATCGGTGAGGGCGAAGAGGGTCGTCGCGATCGGGGGCGGGGCCTCTTCGCGAGACACGATCCCCGCCTGCTCGAGGTCCCTGAGCCGGTCGGCCAGGAGGTTGGTGGCGACTCCCGGCAGGCCGTTGAGCAGGTCGGTGTAGCGGGAGCGGCCCCGCAGGAGCAG
>DATFZP010000033.1:0-5422 GCA_035314405.1 Solirubrobacteraceae bacterium
AGCGTTCAGGCCGACCGTCTACGCAGCTCGCTGGCCGCGGCCGACGACGAGCGAAGGCGCTGGGCGCGCGAGCTCCACGACGAGACCCTCCAGGGCCTCGGCGGCCTGCGTGTGCTGCTGTCCTCGGCGATCCGCCGCAACGAGCTGCCCCTGGCCCAACGGGCGATGGGGGAGGCGGTCGAGCGGATCGAGCAGGAGATCGGGAACCTGCGATCGATAATCACCGAGCTGCGTCCGGCGGCCCTCGATGAGCTGGGGCTGCGCGCCGGGATCGAGGCGCTGCTCGACCGCCACAGAGAGCGAAGCGGGCTCGAGATCGAGAGTCGCCTTTCGCTGGGCACCCCCTCCGAGTTGCAGGAGCGTCTCGATGAGGGTCTTGAGACGGCCGTCTACCGGCTGGTGCAGGAGGCGCTCACGAACGTCGTCAAGCACGCCCAAGCCACGCGGGTGCGCGTCGCGGTCGAGGAGTCCGACGGGCAGATCCTGGTCGAAGTGCAGGACGACGGGGTCGGATACCAGGCCCACTCGGCGGGTCGAGGCTTCGGCCTGGCCGGCATGCGCGAGCGGGTGAGCCTGGTCGGAGGAACGCTCGAGATCGAGTCCGGAGACGGAGGAACGCTCGTCTGCGCCCGCCTTCCCGCCAGCCACCGCGAGTCGGGCGGCGCCCGCGAGCCCTCTCAGCTTCCGATCAGGCCGCGCCGCAGCGCGTAGCGCACCAGTTCGGCCCTCGTGGCCATCGCAAGCTTGCGATGGATGTGGGCTCGATGGGTCTCGACGGTGCGGGGGGAGAGGTGCAGCTTGCGGGCGATCTCGACGCTCGTGTGACCGAGCGCGATCAGCCGCAGGACCTCGACCTCACGAGGGGTCAGCCGGTTCTCGCTGCTCGAGCGGCTCAGCGCCTGCACCCCCTGGGCGACCCGCGGGGTCACGTGCTGCTCGCCCAGGGCCGCGGCCCGGACGGCGATCGGCAGCTCGCTGGCGGCCAGCTCCTTGTCAACGTATCCGAGCGCTCCCGCGGCCAGCGCACGCTGGGCGAACACGGGGCTCTCCTCCGAGGCCATCACCACGATCTGGGTGTCCGGCGCCCGTTCTCGCAGCCGGCCGATCGCCTCGAGGCTCGAGTCTCCGGGCTCGCCGAGGTCGAGGACGAGCACGCTCGGGTGCTCGCTCTCGACGCGGCGGGCGGCGAGCGGCAGATCCCCCGTCTCGGCGATCAGTTCCACGTCCGTCTCCTGTTCGAGCAGGAGCCGCACTCCGTGGCGGATGAGCGACTGGTCGTCGGCGAGCACCACCCGAATCGGCACCGGCGTCTCGGCGACTGCCGCCTCGTCGGTGGCAACCAGTGTCAGCTTCCCCAGGACGGTCGGGACGAGACCCGCGGCGGAGCCGGAGGCAAGATACAGACGGACAGCCACACAACCACCATAAATCGCTCGATCACGGTCGACCACCGGAAAACCTCCCAACCTCAGTGCGGGAAAGCACGGAATCGTGCGGGTGTACGGCCGTTCCGCTCTCGTGTGCGTGAAAAACCCGGATGGCGCCGCTGCCCGGAACCGCGGATCCTGTCCCGATGCTGCAGACGGTCAACGTCGGTCGCTGGTCGCTGGACGCCTACGAGGGGATCGCCCCCGAGCCGATCCTCACGGAGCTGCGCCTGCAGGCCCGCAGGCTCGCCGGCGCCCGCGTCCTGCACGTCAACGCGACCGCCTACGGCGGGGGCGTCTCGGAGCTGCTGCGATCCAGCGTCCCGCTGCTGCGCGACCTGGGGCTCGAGGTCGACTGGAAGGTGATCGGCGGCAGCCATGAGTTCTTCCGGGCGACAAAGACCCTGCACAACGCCCTGCAGGGCGCCCCGGTCGTGCTCGATGAGGCCGAGCGGGAGGCCTACGTGCAGTGCGCACGGGAGAACGCCGGGACGCTCGCTGGGGCGTATGACGTCATCGTCGTCCACGACCCCCAGCCGGCCGGGCTGCTCCGTGCCCACGGCAAGGGTGGGGCGCGTTGGGTGTGGCGCTGCCACATCGACACGAGCGAGCCGCACCCGGCCGCATGGGTGTTCCTCAGGCCCTTCGTCGAGGGCTACGACGCGGCCGTGTTCACGATGGCGGAGTTCGTACCTCCCGGCTTCCCGATCGCCCGCATCGAGGCGATCGCCCCCGCGATCGATCCCCTCAGCCCCAAGAACATCGACCTCGACCTCCGCACCGCCACCCAGATCCTCGACTGGATCGGCGTCGAGCTCCCCGGTCGGCTGGTCACCCAGGTGTCGCGATTCGATCCGTGGAAGGACCCGCTCGGGGTGATCGCCGCGTACAGGCTGGCTCGCGAGGAGGTCCCCGACCTGCAGCTCGCGCTCGTGGGGTCGATGGCGCTCGACGACCCCGACGGGTGGGAGGTCTATCGCGAAGTCTCCGACGCCGTCGAGGACGAGCCCCGCATCCATGTCTACACCAACCTCACCGGCGCCGGCAGCACGGAGGTCAACGCCTTCCAGCGCCTGTCGGACCTCGTCGTGCAGAAGTCGATCCGGGAGGGGTTCGGGCTCGTCGTCTCGGAGTCTCTGTGGAAGGGCACGCCGGTCGTGGCGGGTCGCGCCGGGGGCATCCCCCAGCAGATGCCCGAGGGCATTGGTGGCGTGCTCATCGACAGCACGGAGGAGTGTGCCGCGGCGATGGTCGAGCTGCTCGCCGACTCCGAGCGCGCCCGCGAGCTGGGCCGGCGGGGCCGCGAGCACGTTCGCGAGCACTACCTGCTCCCGCGCCTGCTGCTGGAGGAACTGCGCCTGTTCGCCTCGCTGCTGGAGGCCCCCTAGCCCGGCCCCGTGAGGCCGAGCTCAGGCCACCGCCGGAGCCGGCCGCTCGGCGGAGCCCGGCACCCCGGCCGCGGCGTAGGCGTCGGGGGCGTCGAGGGTCTCTGCGGCGAGCAGGGCCCGGGCGAGGCTCTCGAGCTGGTCGCGGTGCTCTTCGAGCAGCCGGGTCACCTCCCGTTGCGCGCTCTCGACGAGGCGGCGGACCTCCTCGTCGACCAGCCGCTGGGTGTCCTGGGAGGTCTCGCTGACGCCCGGAAGGAACGGGCCCTGGCCGTCCGCCGGGATCACCGCGATCGGCCCGACCGCCTCGCTCATGCCCCAGCGGCCGACCATCTGCCTGGCGATCGTGGTGAGCTGCTGGATGTCCGACTCGGCCCCCGTGGTGATCGTCCCGTAGACGATCTCCTCGGCCACCCGGCCGCCGAGGGCCACGTCGATCTTCGCCTGCAGTTCCTGCAGGGAGTAGGAAACCGGGTCGCTCTCCGGCGTCGACAGGGTGACCCCCAGGGCCATCCCCCGGGGGATGATCGAGACCTTGCGAACCGGGTCGGCACCCGGGGTGAGCATCCCGACGAGCGCGTGTCCGGCCTCGTGGTAGGCGGTGCGCTCGCGGTCGGCGGGGCTGAGCAGGATGCCACGTGGGGAGCCGAGCATGATCTTCTCAAGCGAGTCGGTGAAGTCGTTCATCTGCACCTTCTCGTGTTCGCGGCGGGCGGCCAGGAGCGCGGCCTCGTTTGCGAGGTTGGCGAGGTCCGCGCCGACCATGCCCGGGGTGCTGGCTGCGACCGCGTCCAGGTCGACGCTGTCATCGAGGGGGATCGAGCGCGTGTGGACCTTCAGGATCGCCGCCCGCCCGGCGCGGTCGGGAGGCTGGACGGCGACCCTCCTGTCGAACCGCCCGGCACGCAGCAGCGCCGGGTCGAGGACGTCGGGGCGATTCGTGGCGGCCAGCACCACCACGGCCTCCGCCGGTTCGAAGCCGTCGATCTCGGTCAGGATCTGGTCGAGCGTCTGCTCGCGCTCGTCGTTCGCCCCGGTCACCGAGACGGAGCCCTGGCGGGAGCGCCCGATCGCGTCGAGCTCGTCGATGAAGATGATCGCCGGCGCCGCCTCCTTGGCCTTGGCGAACAGGTCGCGCACGCGGGAGGCACCCACGCCGACGATCGCCTCGATGAACTCGGAGGCGGAGATCGAGAAGAAGGCGGCGTGCGCCTCGCCGGCGACGGCGCGGGCGAGCAGCGTCTTGCCGGTCCCCGGCGCGCCGGACAGCAGGACGCCATGGGGCATCCTCCCCCCGAGGCGGCCGTAGCGCTCGGGGTTGCGCAGGAAATCGACGACCTCTGTGAGCTCCGCCTTGGCCTCGTCGATGCCGGCCACGTCGGCGAAGGTGACCCGGATCTTCTCCGGATCGACGCGGCGGGCCTGCGAGCGCCCGAAGGCGCCCAGCGCACCCATCCCGCCACCTGACGCCGCCCGGCGGAAGATCAGGATGAACAGGCCGACGATCAGCAGCGTCGGCCCGAATCCGAGCAGCAGCTCCACGATCAGGGGCTGGCTCGTGGTCGTCGACTTCGCGTTGATCTCGACGCCCTTTTCCTGCAGCAGCGAGGAGAGCTGGCTGCCGTTCCAGAAGCTTGGGACCTCCGTCGCGAACAGCGTCGTCGGTGTGGCCTTGGAGTCGTTCGGGGGGTAGCGCACCTTCGTCTTGAAGTTGCCTTCGATCGTGTCCCCCTTGGAGGTGATCGAGCTGACCGTTCCTCCCGATACCTGCTCGAGGAAGAACGGGCTGAACGGGACCGTCACCCGGGGCTGGCCGGAGGGCTGGAGAAACAGGAGCGAGATCCAGTTGAGCGCTATCAGCGCGAGCACGAACCACCAGAAGCGCCCGGTGCGGTGCGGCGGCGGTGAGGTGGGTGCCTGCTGGGGCATGCCCCGTCCATCGGGTGCGGGCGAGACATGCCATCCGCGCTCGTCCCGCGGCATCGGGGGATGGGCGTCGCGGCGCTCGCCGTCGGGGCTGCTGGGGCCGTTGGGCGTTGTTCGTGCTTCCTCCGGCACGGCGCCAATGCTACGCCGGTGAGGGCTCCTCATCCGGCCGGGCGGCCCGCTCGGCACCCCCGAACACGGCGGGGGCCGGCGCGCCGGGCGCATCTGCAGACCCCGTCGATGCACGTATAAACCCGCACGGTGCGCAGTGGCAAGTCCGGACGCCGGATCTGTGGGCGCTCCCCTAGCATGGCCCTACCCGACCGAGGAGCCGTGGATGTTCGAGAAGGTGCTGGTGGGAGTCGACGGCAGATCCGGCGGCCGCGATGCGATCGCGCTCGCCCGCCTTCTCAGCGACCCCAGTGCAAAGCTGACCCTCGTGTTCGTGCGCAGCACTGAGATCGCAGAGGATGTGGCGGAGTCCGAGGAGCTGCTCGAGCGGGAACGCAGCGCGGCCGGCCTCGAGGCAGAACTCCGGAGTGTCATCGCTCTCAATCCGGGCCGCGGTCTTCACGAACAAGCCGAGCGGCATGGCGCAGATCTTCTCGTGGTCGGCTCCTGCAGCCACGGCAGCTTCGGTCGCGCGATGTTGAGCGACGACACGCGCGCCGCGCTCAACGGCGC
>DATFZP010000034.1:0-3085 GCA_035314405.1 Solirubrobacteraceae bacterium
GAGGTCTCCCACGTGGTGATGAGCGGTTCCGCCCAGGACATCCCCGGCTTCGCGCAGGCTCTCCAGCTCGCGCTCGGGGTGGAAGTCCGCAGCGAGGGGGTCGGCCTCGTCGACGAGCGACTCGGGGAGAAGCTCGCCACCCACCGTCTGGCCGTCGCCACCGGCCTGGCCAGCGCGGAGGCGCCGCGGTGAGGGCCGTAAACCTGATACCGGCCGACCAGCGAGGCGGCGCTCCCGTCGGACGCGGCCGCTCCGAAGGAGCTGCCTACGCGGTGCTCGCGCTGATCGCCGGCCTCGCCGTGATGACGCTCCTCTACGGGCTCGCCGGCAAACAGGTCAACTCCCGCAAAGCTCAGGCGGAAGCGCTCACCGCCCAGGCCCAGCGTGCCCAGTCGGCTGCCAGCGCCCTCGCCCCGTACACCAACTTCATCGCGATGCGCGAACAGCGCCTGCAGGCCGTTGACGAGCTGGCGGGCTCACGCTTCGATTGGGCGCACGCGTTCCACGAGTTCGGCCGGGTGCTGCCGGCCAACGTCTCTCTCAGCTCTCTCGACGGGACGGTTGCCACCGGCGCGCCCGGCTCGGGCTCCGGCGGCTCGGGCTCCACCGGCTCGAGCTCCGGCGGCTCGGGCTCCGGCGGCTCGAGCTCCAGCGGCTCGGGCTCCGGCGGCTCGAGCTCCAGCGGCTCGAGCTCCAGCGCCTCGAGCTCCAGCGGCTCGTCGGCGACCGGCGGGGCCTCGGGTTCAGGGGGATCGTCCTCGGTCGCATCGGCCACCCCTGCCGGGAGCGTTCCCACCTTCACGGTCACCGGCTGTGCGACCAGCCAGCAGGCGGTGGCCCAGATGCTCGACCGGCTCAGGCTGATCGACGGCGTGACCGCAGTCACCCTCCAGAGCTCCACCGCGACGACCATCGCAGGCGGCGGCGGCGGCGGTGGTGGTGGCGGTGGCGGTGGCGGCGGCACCTGTCCCAACCGGGATCCGGCGTTCACCGTCGAGGTCGTCTTCCAGCCGCTGCCCCCGCCGTCGGCGAGCGTGCAGTCGAGCGCCACCGTCGCCGTGTCCGGCCCGGCAGCGCCCGCCACGCCCTCGGCGATCGGGTCGGGGGTGAGCATCAAATGACGGGCCGCGACCGCATGGTGGTGATCGGGGTGGTGCTGATCGTCGTGCTCGGAGCGATGTGGATGCTCGTCGTCTCTCCCGAGCGCCAGAAGGCGTCCTCGCTCGCCTCGCAGGTCACCGCCGCCCAGGCGCAGCTCTCCAGCGCCGAAGGGCAGGTCGCGAGCGCCCGCCAGGCGCAGAGCCGGTACGCGGCGGCGTACGCGTCGATCGTGAACCTCGGGAAAGCCGTGCCGGCGAGCCAGGAAGTGCCCTCGCTGATCTACCAGCTCGCGGAGGCGTCCGAAAGCAAGCAGGTCAACTTCGCCTCGATCGCCTCGAGCTCCACCTCCGGCGTCAGCGGCGGCGGCGCCAGCGGCGGATCGAGCGCGGCGGGAAGTGCTCCGGGAGGCTTCACCCAGATGCCGTTCACGTTCATCTTCAACGGCACCTTCGTCCAGCTCGAACACCTCTTCGCGCAGCTCAACCGCTTCACGGTGAGGACCCCCGCGGGGCACGTTCGGGTCAGCGGCCGGCTGCTGACGATCCAGAGCGTCAAGCTCTCGCCTCAGACGGCGGCGAGCTCCGGGCACACCAGCGGTCCGCCGGAACTCGGTGGAACCATCACCGCGACGGCCTACGTACTGCCGCCGAGCCAGGGGCTGACGGGCAGCGGGAGCGCCTCCTCATCGGCCGGCACCGCCAGCCCCGCCTCCGGCGGAGCGACGTCCTCGCCGACCGCACCTGCGACCGCTCGGGTGATCCCGTGAACACCGAGGCACTGACCGAGCTGCTGAGCGCGATCAAGGCCGACCTGACCGACAGACGGCTGCTGCCGCTGGTGGGGTTCGTGGTCGCGGCGCTCGTGGCCGCAATCGCCTACGTCGCGCTCGGGGTGGGCTCCTCCTCGAGCGCGCCCGCAGGTGGACCCAGCCTCCCCTCGTCGCTCGCTCCGGGTGGAATCTCCCTGAGCCAGGCCCCGGGTGCAGCGGTGGTCGCCGAGACGACCGACGGGGCTGCGGCCCAGCGGCGCGGAGCGGCACGCGACCCCTTCGCGCTGCTTCCCGGCTCCACCCCGGCCTCCACCCAGTCGAAGTCGAGCTCGGGTTCAGGCTCGAAGAAGGCCTCGCCCTCCTCGACGGCCAGCTCCAAAGGCGAATCGAGCTCCTCCCACGGCGGGGAATCGAAGGGCTCGACGCCCTCCCAGCCATCCACGCCCGCTCCGAAGACCGTGTACACGGTCAACCTCGAGTTCGGAATCGTGCCGCCCGGAGCGCCGGCCGAAACGGCCGAACTGAAGAGCTACCCGGGCCTCACGACCCAGACTCCGCTGCCCTCCGCCCACGACCGGGAGATCGAATTCGTCGGCACCACCGTCAAAGGGGACGTGCAGAGCGCGATCTTCACGGTCGACGGCGAATTCATCCTGCGGGGCGCCGCCACCTGCCTGCCGAGCGCCACCCAGTGCACGATGATCCAGCTGCGGGAAGACCGATCCGAGCAGCTGGAATCGGCGCCGCTGGCGACCGGACAGCCGGTCGTCTACGAACTGCGAGTGGGGAAGATCGGCGCGAGCACCGCGTCGGCCGCGAGGGTCAGGACCGTGCTCCGCGCGCAGGCCCGCGCTGGGTCGGGTCTGCTCGGCCGGAGAGGCCTGCTGGCCCTCGCCGGGCTTCACTACAGCGGACAACCGGGGCTTCTCGCGTTCACAGACCGGCCGGCGGGCCGCCCTGCGCGGCCACCCTGCTGCCAGCACCGGCGCCGCCGGCGGCGCTGAGCGGCGCCCGCCGGTCGAGCCCACCGCCACCGGCCGCAGAGCCCGCGCCAATAAGCTAGGAGCCGTGGCGCTCCGACTGACAACCGCCGGCGAGTCGCACGGTCCCGGCCTGACATGCATCGTCGAGGGACTGCCGGCGGGCCTGCCGGTGACGCCCGAGGAGCTCAACGAGGACATGGCCCGCCGCCAGCTCGGGCACGGGCGAGGGGGG
>DATFZP010000035.1:0-2551 GCA_035314405.1 Solirubrobacteraceae bacterium
AAGTACAAGCAGAGCGATGTGAGGAACATCCTCGAGCGGGCCTCGGCGAGGGAGACCGCGGCGCGGGTGGCCGGGGGGGCGCTGTGCAAGGCGTTCCTGAGGGTGCTCGGGGTCACGGTTCACTCCCACGTGGTGCAGATCGCCTCGGTCCGAGCGCCCGAGCTCCAGGGGGCGCTGACGGCGGAGGACTTCGCGGACGTCGACAGCTCACCGGTGCGCTGCCTGGACGAGCAGGCGAGCAGGGCGATGGTCGCCGAGATCGACAGGCTGCGCAAGGCCAACGAGTCTCTCGGGGGCGTGTTCGAGGTGCAGGCCTTCGGGCTCGTGCCGGGCCTCGGATCGCACGTCTCCTGGGAAGAGCGCCTCGACGGGCGGGTCGCGATGGCGATCTGCTCGATCCAGGCGCTCAAGGGGGTGTCCGTGGGGGACGCCTTCACCGTCGCCGGTCTGCCCGGCTCGGAGGCCCACGACGAGATCTTCTACTCCCCCGAGAGGGGCTACTACCGGGAGACGAATCACGCCGGTGGCCTGGAGGGGGGGATGACGACCGGCTCGCCGTTGATCGTCAGGGGAGCGATGAAGCCGCTGCCGACGCTGACCAAGCCGCTGCGTTCCGTGGACACCGCCACGCACGAGCCGGCCGAGGCGCTGAGGGAGCGCACCGACTCCTGCACGGTGCCGGCCGCGGCGGTCGTCGGCGAGGCGATGGTCGCCCTCGTCCTCGCCGACGCCTACCGGCGCAAGTTCGGGGGCGACCACATCGACGACGTCCTTCAGGCGGTAACGGCCTACGAAGAGCGGATCGGATGGCGTTCGTCCTGATCGGCTTCATGGGCGCCGGCAAGTCCACCGTCGCCCGCGAGCTCGGGGAGGCGCTGGGCGTGACGGCGCTCGACAGCGACGTGCTCCTGGAGGAACGGCTCGGGCACACGGTCGCGGAGGAGTTCGAGCGCGCGGGTGAGCCGGCGTTTCGGGCGGCCGAGGAGGAGCTCGTCAGCGAGCTGCTCGGGCGGGCGGGCCCCGACGAGGTGATCGCGCTCGGAGGGGGGGCTGTGCTGTCGGAGCGGGTCAGGGAGGCGCTCCCAGGCCACGTGACAGTGCTGCTCGACGTCGACCCCGGCCTCGCCTGGGAGCGGGTGGGTGCGGGGCGCTCGGATCGGCCCCGCCCTCTGGCCCGCGACGAGGGTGGGTTCGGCGACCTGCACGCCTCCCGAATGGCCGTCTATGAGGAGCTCGCAGACGCGATCCTGCCGCAGCTGGCGAGTGGGGGTACCGGCGGCGCGCTCTCGGCGCTGCGCCGGCTTGCCGGCGCCCCCCCGGGCACCCGCCTGCTGTGGGCCAGATCGGCGTCGGGTGAATATCCGGTGTTCGTAGGATCGGGATTGCTCGCCGGCTCACAGGGCGGGGCGGCGGAGAGCGTGTGGCCGCTGGAGCGCTCGCGCTCGCGCCCCTTCTGCGTGAGCGACGAGACGGTCGCCGGGCTGTATGGCTCCTCGCTCGGGCCGGTGGCGCAGATGATCGCGATCGAGCCGGGAGAGAGCCACAAGACGCTCGCGAGCGCGGAGCTCGTGTGGCAGCGGCTGGCGGCCGCGGGGATGACCCGTGCGGATCACCTCGTGGCCCTCGGCGGGGGGGTGGTGGGAGATCTCGGGGGGTTCTGCGCTGCGACCTACCAGCGGGGTGTGCCGGTGGTGCAGGTGCCCACCACGCTCGTGGCCCAGGTCGACTCCGCCTATGGGGGGAAGACGGGGGTGGACCTGCCGGAGGCCAAGAACTACGTCGGCGTCTACCACCAGCCGGCAGGCGTGCTCGTGGACCCAGACGCGCTCGCGAGCCTTCCCCCGGGGGAGATGGCGGCCGGCTGGGTGGAGGTCCTGAAGACGGCTCTGATCGCCGGGGGACGCCTGTGGGAGCGGGTCCTCGACGGGGAGGAGGTGGACGAGGCCATGATCCTCGCCTGCATCCGCACCAAGCTCGCGGTGGTGGCGGCCGACGAGCGCGACGGCGGCCGCCGGCAGGTGCTCAACCTCGGGCACACGATCGGGCACGCGATCGAGACCGCCACCGGCTACGCCCGCTACCGCCACGGGGAGGCCGTTGGTCTCGGGCTGCTCGCGGCCCTGAGGCTCTCCGGGCAGGATCAGCTGCGGGCGACGGTCCACGAGATGCTCCTCGCCCGCTCCCTGCCCGTGAGCATCGAGGGGACATCGGCGGAGGCCGTCCTCGCCGCGAGCATCCGTGACAAGAAGAGGCTCTCCGAGACTGTCCCGTTCGTCCTCGTGAGGGAGCCGGGGGTGGTCAGCGCCGGCTGCGAGGTCGCCCCGGCCGAGGTGAGGGCGGCCGTGGAGGAGCTGGTGGCATGAGCGAGCCCCGCCACCGGATAGAGGTCATGCACGGCGTCAACCTCGACCAGCTCGGCAGGCGCGATCCCCTGCTGTACGGGACGCTGACCCTCGACCAGCTGCAGCGGCGGATCGAGGATCGCGGCCGGGAGCTCGGGCTCGCCACGGGCTTCTACCAGACCAACCACGAGGGGGCGTTCGTCGAGCAC
>DATFZP010000036.1:0-8386 GCA_035314405.1 Solirubrobacteraceae bacterium
CCTCCCTCAGGCTCCTGTCGCCCTTCGGATCGACGACGATCGCGCCCAGCCCGCGTCCGATCGCGCGGACGGCGATCCACGTCTCCGTGACCGTCTTGCCGGAACCGGTTGCCCCAACGACCAGTACGTGGCCCGCTGCGCCCGGACTCCCGACCGGGACGCTGACCACACGGCCGCGCTCGTCGGTGCCCAGCTCCAGCTCGCCTCCGTGGAACCAGCGATCGGCCTCCTCATCCCCACGCAGAGCGCGCGCGGCCGCCCGCGCAGGGCCGCGGAGCGGATCCACAGGGGTCAAGCGGCTCGAGGCGAGCGCGGCCAGGTCCTCGCCCGCCTCCGTGTCGCGATGCTGCCAGCGTCCCCCGATCACGCCGGCCGACGCCGCGGCGGCGACCAGCGCCCAGCCGCCGCCGGTGAGGCCCGATCGCGCCGCCAGCAGCAGCGCCAGCACGAGCAGCGCCCAGCTGTAGTGCAGCTGCCAGCTGCGCATCAGCAGCGCGAGCGGCCACCCTGCAGCCAGGCCGATGAGGATGATCGAGGGGCTCGCTGGGCTCGACATCGCCGGCGTTCCGGTTCGCGCCGCGATCAGCGCAGCCGGTAGCCCACCCCCCATACGTTGATGACCCACCGCCCCTGGCCGGGGAGCTCGAGCTTGCGACGCAGGCGGCTCGCGTGGCTGTCCACGGTGCGCGTGCTGCCCTCCGCCCGATAGCCCCACACGGCCCGCAGCAGCTCATCCCTCGCGAACACCCTCCCGGGCTCGCGGGCCAGGTGGGCGAGGAGGTCGAACTCGAGGCGGCGCAGGCTGAGGGCGCGCCCGGCCAGCGAGGCCGCGTGGGCGCCGATGTCGACCTCCAGGGGGCCCACGGACAGCGTCGCCGGCTCCTCCCGGGTGCTCTCGACGCGACGCAGGAGGGCGCGCAGCCGGGCCCTCAGCTCCAGGTACCCGGCCGGCCTGCCGAGGAAGTCGTCGGCACCCGCCTCGAAGGCCCGCAGCACGTCGAGCTCCCGCGCCCTGGAGCCGACCACGATCGCCGGGAGCCGGCTGTCCCAGTTGGCCTGCTGCCGGCATTCCCGGATCTCCTCGAGCAGCTGCAGAGCTCCCCGGGGGCTGTCGAGGCTGCCGAGCACCGCGAGTCTCGGAGGACTGGAGCGCGCCAGCACGCGAGCGTGCTCGGCGGTGCGGGCGAGCTCGACCTCGTATCCGTCGGCCGCCAGCTGCTCGGCAAGCGCCCGCCCCACGATTCGCTCAGACTCGACCACGAGGATCGTGGGGTGCTCCGCAACGCTCACAGTTCCACCTCCCGCGGGCTGACCCCGAGGCCACAGCGGGCGATCAGGGCCAGCACGTCGCTGTGGATCCACGGTGTCGGCGCGCTCTGCCCGCCCTCGGGCAGCAGGCCCAGCCGGCGTGCCAGCCAGCTCGTCTCGCCGCTCTCGTTCCCCTTGCAGTCACGCTTCACTCGCCCGCAGCGAATCGCGATCGCGCTCATGCTGAGCCCGTCGCGCTCGATCATCGCGAGCGCCACCTCCCGCAACCGCCGGTTCAGCACGATCGGGCTGCGCTGAACGCGCGCGAGCTCGAGTCCCAGCGCGGTTGTGGAGACCTCGGGGGACTCCCCGTGAGCTCGCAGGGCTCGCCTCGTGATGGAGCACACGGGCTCGTAGCTCTCGAGCCGGGCGACCACCTCGCGCAGGCTCACCGCGTCCTGCCCGGCCGCGGCGCCCTCGTGCCGCAGGCGAACCCAACGCAGCTCGGGTATCGACATCGCGCCGTCGAGCAGCACAAGTCGATGGCGGCAGCCCCCTCGCCGCAGTGAGGCCCCCGCGAGGGTGTCGAGCTCCAGCTCCGCCTGCTCGTCGTCATCCAGCTGGGGCAGGGTCTCGGCGTCGGCGGCCGTCACCCTCCGGCAGCGACCGCGCTCGCAGGGCGGGTGCTCGAGGTAGCGGCGGCAGACGATCGCGGCGTTCTCGGCGGGCTCGTCGGCCGCGAGGTGGGCGATCAGGCGACGGTCGCCGTGGGTGGCGGCATCCCGGTCGATGACGAGCAGGCTGCCGCCGTGCCCCTTGTGCGTGATCAGCTCCCGGGGTCGGCCGGTCAGGTCGGTGTACCCGCCCAGGGGC
The DNA here is from genome assembly GCA_035314405.1 of Solirubrobacteraceae bacterium. GTDB lineage: Bacteria > Actinomycetota > Thermoleophilia > Solirubrobacterales > Solirubrobacteraceae > Palsa-744. The sequence goes on from DATFZP010000036.1 coordinate 2,122, forward strand.
CGCTCACCGGGACGGGGCTTGCGGGACCCGCGGGGACGCACCGGGGCGGCCCGCCGAGCGGCGGAGGTCCTCCGCGACGGCTGGCGACGCAACTGCGAGGACGTCGGGGGGATGGGCGTGGAGGGGGTGGGCGTCATGGCGGCCTCCTGAGCCGGTCTTGCGGCCACCGCCGGGGGCTGGAGGCCTGGGGTTTCGTGGGAGCCCCTTGTAGGGCTCGATGCGGAGGCCCCGCGCCGGCGCCCCGGCCCCGGCCGGTCCCCGCAGGGTGAGCGAGAACCCCTTAAGGGTTCTCGGCGCCGGCGCTCCCAAGTGGTCCTCTGCCGCAGAGCTGGCGCGAGGACGTTCGCGAGTGTCGGAGGGCGGGCCGGCGGGGGGCCGGCCGGAGAGGACAGGGCGGCGTCACACCTGAGGGCGCTTGCCCCACGACCATCGTTTCGTGCAGCTGCACCGGGCACCCATACCTGCTCCGACGGGGCGGGCACGAGCGGGACGCGCCAGCCGTGACCGGACGAGCCAACGGTGGCCGCGAGGGGGCGTCAGTCCGGCAGCGCGCGACCCAACCAGCTGCGATAGAAGCCCTCCACGTCCGGGAGGAAGTCGTGGACGACCGGATAGCCGGGCTGGAGGGCCTCCACCTCGAGCTGGCGGGCGCACGAGGGGCAGAAGTACTCGCGGATCTGCTGGAGCTCCGGATCCGGCCCGGCCATCTGCGGGTAGATCTCCAGCAGCGCCTCCCTGGTCTCCCGGACGTGGATGACCGCCTCCATCTTCCAGTTGCGGTTGTGGGCACAGAAGTCGTGCCCACAATCACAGCGGTAGGTCAGCTGTCCGTCGGCGCGGCGGCGGACGATGTTGAGCCCCTCGCCGGCAGGCAGGACGATCGGGTCCTCATAGGGGACGCGCGCCTGGAGCACCGTGACCCACTTCTCGAAGCGATCCGCGTCCTTGTAGGCGGACTGGATGTCCTTGATCTCCCGCCTGGAGAGCTGCTCATCGAGCAGCGCCCCGAGGGTCTCGACCTCGAGCCTGCCCGCGGCCGTCGGCACACCGTCCTCGCCGGGTCTTGGATCCGAGGCGGCGAGAAACGCGTCGGCGGCCTCGTCGGGGTCGAGCCTGCCGGGCTGTGAGCGCTCGACCCGGACGGTGGGCGTCGCCACGTCGAAGTCGAAATCCTCGGGGAGCTCCCAGAAGCCGCGGTACTCGGCGGCCCACCGTGGCGAGAGCCGCATCGATTCCGCGTACATCGACTTCACCGGCTCGAAGAGGTCCTGGGCGAGTATCCGCTCGCGCTCGGCCGCCACCCAGTCGCGCACGGGGATCGCCCGCTCCAGCCGGCGGCGGCGGAACGCGTCGCGGTCGCGAACGCCGTAGACCGAGTCGGCGAAGCGAGGCAGCAGATGGCCCTCCTCCACGTCCCGTCGGACCGCCTCGACGGGTCTCAGCAGCGGGTCGCCGAGGCCTGCACCGCCCTTCATCACGGACAGGTAGAGATCTCCGTTGGAGAAAGGCTCGAGCAGCGTGAGCCCGTCGTTCTTGTAGTCACGCGAGCTGCCCTGGATCTCCATCAGCGCCGGGCTCTCGAAGTCGCCGTCGGCGACCGGGTAGGCCTCCCCCCGGCGAGCCCGCTCGATCAGGTCGGCGCCGTGGATGTTGTGGATGTAGGCGGTTGCGCCGGGATAGCCGCCGAACAGGCCCGAGGAGGCCAGCACGCGCCCGGTGCCGATGTTCTGCAACTCCCAGAAGGAGGTCTTGTGGACCATGAACAGCGATTCGAAGCTCGACCCGCCGCGGTGGCGCCCAGGGCCGCCGGAGGAGGCCTTCACGCGCCGTGAGAGATACACGAACGGTGAGATCAGCTCCCACATCTCGACATCCCCCATGTCACCCTCGGGATTGAACATCGCGGCGCAGTAGTCGGTCCCGTCGAGGACGTACTTCGCCCCCATCCCCTGCGCGGAGACCTCGAAGTTCATGATCGCGGAGGAGTTGCCGTACTGGTCGAAGCCGCCGCCCTGCTGGACGTTCCCGGAGACCGAATACGCGGCCAGGATCTCCTCGATGAAGCCGCGCGACTGCAGCGCTCGGGAGATCGTGCGTGGGAAGCCGGTGAAGGACGGTTGGAGGAAGGCCCAGGCGATCGCCGTCGAGCCCTCGGCGTCGCCGAGGTTGGCGATGGTCCCCTCCGGGAAGTTGGTCTCGATTGCGAAGTACGCGCCGTCGTTGACCTTGTCGTTGCAGATCAGCGTCTGGGTGAACATCACCCAGATGGCGCCCTGCATGCCCGACGGCGTGCAGTTCATCGAGTGCCAACCCCACGCCGAGCAACCGTCGTAGTCGAGCTCATAGGTCCCGTCGCCGCCGATCCTGACCTCGAACGGCGAGTGCATGATGATGTCGCGCCGCGCCCGTGCCGGAAGCTGGAGCTTGTCGGCGAACTCCGCGTCGAAGGCCGCCGGAGACCGGTATCGGCCGGGAACCGTCATCTCGCGGATGCGCGACTTGAACGAGCGACGGCCCTCCTCGATCACCTCACGGCTGAAGCGCTTGAAGCGCCCCACGCCCTCCTCCAGGAGGATGCGCTCCACCGCCTGGCGGATCATGTGGCACCCGGCCAGTCGGGTGCGCTCGTCGAGCAGGTAGTACACCGAGGCGCGGGTGCGCTTCCTGCAGCGCTCCAGGTGCCACCTCGCCAGCTCGTCACGCTCGCCGATCTTCATGCACGGCAGGTCGATGCCGTCCTCGTAGCGCATCGTCGGGCCCACGGGCACTCCGCCCGGAGTGCTCGCGCCGATGTCGAGGACGTGGGTGACGCCGCCCGCCCAGGCCACCAGCTCGCCCTCCCAGAAGATCGGCACGAATGTCTGCACGTCTGCGTTGTGAACGTCCCCGATCGTCGGATCGTTGTTCGCGAAGATGTCACCCTCGCGGATACCCGGGTTGTCCTCGTAGCCGTTGCGGACCATCCACTTGATCGCGTCGGACATCGTGTGCACGTGGACGATGATGCCCGTCGACAGCGCGAGCGAATCGCCCTCCGGCGTGTACAGGGCGAAGCACAGCTCCCCGAGCTCGCGCACGATCGGAGAGGCCGAGATGTTGAGCGCCGTCTCCCGCGCCGAGACGAGACCGCCTCGGATCCGGGAGAACAGCTTCTCGTAGCCGATCGGGTCAGAAGCCATCAGCTCGAGCTCTTCCAGGCCGGCGTAGCGCCCGGTCTGTGCGAACAGGCGCTCGGACTCGGCGAGCATCTCGTCCAGGCGCCGGCCGCCCCAGCCGATGCCGGCGCGGTCGGTCTCCCGTGTGGCGTCAACGATCGCCATGGCCGGTCCCCCCGATGCTCGTGAGGTGGAAGATCTGGCGCCCGTCGAGGGTCGCCACGCGACCAGGCGGTATCGCGAACGTGGTCGCGGAGTGCTCGATGATCGCAGGGCCCTCGACCGAGTTTCCGGCCCCCACGGACTCGAGCTCGAAGACCTCCGTCTCGACGAACCTGTCCTGCGAGGCGCGTCCCCAGTGGACGGGGCGACTTCCCTTCGCAGGTGGTCTGCCCGGTATCTCCGCCAGCTGCGGCAGAGCGGGCTTCTCCACGTCGACCGTTCCGTGCACGATCACGTGGGTGACCAGGTACCCGAACTCCGGAGAGCGGGCCGAGGAGGCGAACATCTTGGCGTAGGCATCCTCGAACGCATCGATCAGATCCGCCACATCGGAGGACTCCTGCAGGGCGCCATGGGGCGAGACGAGCTCGATGTCGTTCAGCTGGCCGTAGTACTGCATCCGCACCGCGTGGGTGAAGCGCACGGCCTCGCGACCGACGCCGGACTTCGCGAACTCCCGCGCGACCCGATCCTGGAGTCCCAGCCAGGCAGCGGTGATCATCGCTCCGATCGCCGCTCGTTCGGGGTCGCCAAAGCTGGGCAGCAGGGGCATGTCGACCGTCTGGTCGTAGCGGTAGTCGAAGTCGGCACACGCGCAGCCGAAGGCAGAGAAGCCTGCGGCCCAGGCCGGCACGAGCACCTCTCGATAGGGAACATCCTCGGTGTACCCGGCCACGTGCAGGGGACCGCCCCCGCCGTAGCACAGCAGCGTGTAGTCGGCGGGTGAGTAGCCCTTGCCGAGGATCCGCCCGACGGCCTCGTTCTTGAGCGTGTGCTCGAACAGCTCGATCACGCCGGCCGCGGCTGCGTCGACGTCGAGGCCGAGCGGCTCGGCGATCTGCCGCTCGACCGCCGCCCGAGCCCTGTCGGTGTCGAGCTCGACCTCGCCGCCGAGGAAGTAGTCGGGGTTCAGGCGTCCCAGCACGAGGTTCAGATCGGTCACCGAGACCGTGTCGAGCCCGCCGGCCGGCCAGCAGACCCCGATCCGCGACCCCGCCGAGTCGGGCCCGAGCTCGGGCCTGTTGGAGTTGGGGTTCACTCGTACGAACGATCCGGTGCCGGCGCCGATCGAATCTATCCGGACGAGCGGGATGTTCAGCACAAATTTCGCGATGTCGGGCGTCTGGGTGATCTCGAAGCGACCGTCGGTGATCAGCGCGATGTCGAATGAGGTGCCCCCGATGTCGGTGCACAGTACGTTTCGCAACCCTGTGCGACGGGCGAGCGCCTGTCCCCCCACGACCCCGCCGACGGGACCGGACACGAGCGTGCGGCCGAGCTCCTTCGCCTCGATCGAGACGGTGCCGCCGTGCGCGGCCATCACCCGCAGCTCGAACGGGGCTCCGTTGTCCCTGGTCACCTCGCGAACGGACTTCAGCGTCGCCCGGGAAGGCTCGGCGGCGTAGGCCTCGATCACCGTCGAGTTCAGGCGCGGCAGGTCCCGGCGCATCGGGTACAGCTCGGAGGAGAGGAACACAGGGACCGATCCGTCGACCTGGCGCTTTGCCTTCTCGGCCTCGATGATCCCTGCCACGCGGATCTCGTGGTCGGGGTTGCGGTAGGAGAAGAGCAGCGAGACGACGATCCCCTCGACGCCCGCGTCGAGCAGCTCGTTGGCCGCGTCGCGGGCGTCCTGCTCGCGCAGCGGCAGGACCTCCTCGCCGAATACGTCGATGCGACCGCGCACGCCCTTCATGCGCTCGCGCGCAACCAGCGGCTCGTTGTGGAAATGGGTCGCGAGGTGAAGGCGGTCGGCATAGGAGAAGCCGAGATGTGTCTGCACTCCGCGCTCCAGGCGCAGGTAGTCCTCGTGTCCGGCGTTGACCACACAGCCGATGCGCAGGCCCTGGCGCTGGAGCAGACGGTTGAGCATCGCCGTACCCGAGTAGATGCCCGAGACGATCGAGGGGAATCCCTGCTCGGGCGAGGAGCCCCATTGGCCCAGTGCGTCGCGCGCCGACGCCATGAAGCCGATCGACTCGTCCTCGGGAGTGGTTTGCGCCTTGCCGACCACGAACGACCCGTGCTCATCGACGATGAACGTGTCGGTCATCGTCCCGCCCGCATCGATCGCGAGCACCCGGGGCACCATCTCGCCACCTGTGGGCATCCGGACTCCTGACGTCGTCGCACACCTCGGGCAGGACCCCTCTCGGCCACTCTGGCCCGATCATAGACACCCTGTCCCCTGTGTTCTCTCGGCAGGGATGCTCTCTCGGCAGGGCCCTCCGCCGTATCCGCGTGGGCTACCCGTTAGCCCTACGCAGAATCCCGCAGCGGGTTCGAAGGCGCTCTCAGTCCGGGCCGGCGAGAGCGTCGCTGAGCATCGCGATGATCGCCTCGGCCTGCTCGCGCTCGCCGGAGGCCTCCGAGGCACCCATCGCCACGCCCTCGGCGAACAGGAGCGCCCCTTCCACGGCGTTCCGCAGACGCAGGTTCTGATTGCTCAAACGTTCGAGGTGCTGCTCGTCACTCACCACCATGCTCCTTGACTCGCCGGTGGCGGGGAAGTCTAGAGACGAGGGGGTCCGGCGGTTGTGGCGGTGAACCGCAGCGTTCCGGCGCAGTAGCCGCCGTCGGCGCTTCTCGACGGGATGTCGACGCTCACCTGCCCCTTCAGGACGCCCGAGGCGTCGAACTGGCCGGAGAAGAAGACCTGGCCGCGCGCGTGTTCGCCGCTCGTGGCGACGTCGAGCGTTTCCCGAGCGGCGTGGTTCCTGATCGGGACGGCTGCGACGGAGGAGGGAAGTGAGAGCTCGAGCGGCAGGCGAGGTCGGTGGCGGCAGGGGACGGGCATTCTGATGGACAGGCCCACGATGTGCTCGCCGTCGGAGGCGACGTGCACGACGATCCGGCGGACGCGGGATCGTCGTGTGGAGTAGTAGCCG
>DATFZP010000037.1:0-6401 GCA_035314405.1 Solirubrobacteraceae bacterium
CGCCTCGCCGGCGGTGCGGCTGTGGATGATCGAGAAGCCGCCGCCGCCCGACGGCGAGACCGCCACGGTGCGAATCCCCTCCACGGAGGCGAGCGGGGGCGCCTCGGCGGTCAGCCGCTCCAGGAAGCGCTCCACCGCGGCGGGATCTCCCTCGACCTCGAGCAGGACACCCTCCTGGTCGTTGCACACCCAGCCGGCGAGCCGGTGCTCGCCGGCGAGCCGGTGGGTGAACGGGCGGAAGCCCACGCCCTGCACCACGCCGTGCACGTGCGTCCGCACGCGAGTGCGAGCGTCGCTCACGCGTGTGCGGCCTCGCCGCCGGCGACGGCGGTCAACCAGCGGGCGAAGCCCTCGACGCCCTTCCCGGTGCGGGCGCTGAGGAGCATGTGCTCGACGCCGGGATTGACCCGCTCGAGGTTCTCGAGGAAACGCTCGAGCGAGAAGTCGAGGTGGGGGAGCAGGTCGATCTTGTTGACCACCACCAGCTCGCAGGTGCGGAACATGAGCGGATACTTCAGCGGCTTGTCCTCGCCCTCGGTCACGGAGGAGATCATCGCCCGGGCGTCCTCGCCGACCCGGAACTCGGCCGGGCACACAAGGTTGCCGACGTTCTCGATCACGAGCAGGTCGACCTCCCCGAGCTCCATCGCGCCGAGAGCCGAGCGAACCATGTTGGCGTCGAGATGGCACTCCCCGCCGAAGCCGGGGTCGGTGTTCAGCTGTGTGACCGGGACGTGCAGGGCCGACAGGCGATCCGCGTCGAGGGACCCCTGCACGTCGCCCTCGAGCACCCCCACCCGCAGCTCTCCGACGCCGTCGATGAGCACCCGCTCCAGCAGCGCCGTCTTGCCGGCACCCGGTGCGCTCATCAGGTTCACGACACGCACGCCGGCGCGATCGAAATCCGCGCGGTTGGCCCGGGCGATCGTCTCGTTGGCGTCGAGCAGGTCGCTCGCGACCCTCACCTTCGTGCGGTGCATGGGGCCTCCTCGACCTCGATTGACTCAACCGACAGCTGCTCGCCGTCCAACACGCTCGTCCTCCCCCCGCCACACCGCGGGCACAGGAACGAGAGCTCGTGGAGCTCCCACTCGTGGCCGCACTCACAGCGCAGGCGGGCCGGCACGAGGCGCGCCTGCAGGCGCGCCCCCTCACACACAGTTCCCCGTGCCAGGATCGCGAAGTTGAACTGCAGGGAGTCGGGAACGACCTGCCGCAGCGCTCCGATCGTGACGCTGACGAGCAGCACCGGCCGTCCCTCGGCGTGGTGGACGGCCGTCTCGAGGATCTCCCGGCCGATCGACAGCTCGTGCATCAGCTCCCCGTCCGCTCGTCCTGAGGTCTGTCCGCGGCGCGCGTCATCCCACCGGCTTCTCAGCAGATGCGGGGCAGGGGATCGCCGGCCAGCAGGTCCATCACCCTGCGCCCACCGAAGGCGGTCTCGACCAGCACCATGCCCGGGGGCTCCTGGACGACCTCGCCGATGACCGCCGCCGCCTCCCCGCCCGGAACCCCACGCAGGGCTTCCAGCGCGGCGTCGGCGGATGCGGGTGCGACGAATGCGATGAGCTTGCCCTCGTTCGCCACGTACATAGGGTCGATCCCGAGGAGCTCGCCGGCCCCCAGGACGGCCGGCGCCACGGGGACGTCGGCCTCGCTGACGACCGCCGCCACGGCCGAGGATCGGGCGAGCTCGTTCAGGGCAGAGGCGACCCCGCCTCGGGTCGGGTCGCGCATGCAGTGGAGGTCCGCGCCCGCCGCCTGCAGGAGGGCGTCGACCGCGGGCCACACCGAGCGGGTGTCGGAGCTGATCCGGGCCTCCAGCGAGAACTCCTCGCGGGCGAGCATCACCGCCATCCCGTGTTCGCCGATGGCCCCTGAGACGATGATGCGGTCACCCACCTCCAGCCCGTCGGGGGAGACATGCGAGCGGGGATCGAGGATGCCCAGACCGGTCGTGCACACATACATGCTGTCGGCGTGCCCCCGCTCCACCACCTTGGTGTCACCTGCCACCACCTGCACCCCCGCCTGCTCGGCGGCCCGCGCGATCGCCTCGACCTCGGCCTGCAGCTCCTCCGCCGGGAGCCCCTCCTCGAGCACGAGCGACAGCGTCAGGGCGAGCGGCCGGGCTCCCGACACCGCGAGGTCGTTGACCGTCCCGTTCACGGCCAGCTCGCCGATCGACCCGCCGGGGAAGCGGATCGGGCGCACCACGAAGCTGTCGGTCGTGAGCGCGAGCCCGGCGCCGTTGACCGAGACGATCCCCGCGTCCCCGAGGATCGCGAGGGCGTCGTTTGCGAGGGCGGGCAGCAGCAGCCCCTCGATCAGGGACTGCGAGGCCTTGCCGCCGGCGCCGTGGGCCATCGTGATCTGATCGTCGCGGAACCTCGCCGGCCTGGCGCGGGTGCCCTGCACGATCTCGAGGATCCGTCGCTCCCGGGCCGCCGAGCTCACACGAGCGCTCCCTCCCTGGCGTAGCGGCCGTAGTTGTAGTAGGCGGCACAGGCGCCCTCGGGCGAGACCATGCAGGTCCCGATCGGCTTCTCGGGCGTGCAGGCGGTCCCGAAAACCCGGCACTCCCAGGGCTTGATCGCGCCCCGCAGGACGTCCCCGCACTGGCACGCCGGGGGGTCGGCCACGCGTGCAGCGACGACGTCGAAGCGCCGCTCTGCATCGAGCCGCTCGTAGGAGCCCGACAGCCTCAGGGCGCTGCGGGGGATGAAGCCGAGCCCGCGCCACTCGAAGTCGTCCCTCACCTCGAACACCTCGCCCATCACCTCCAGGGCGCGGGGGTTGCCCTCCCACGACACCACCCGGCGGTACTGGTTCTCCACCTCGCACCGCCCCCCGGCCAGCTGTGCGATCAGCATCTGGATCGACTGCAGGACGTCAACCGGCTCGAAGCCGGAGATCACGAACGGCCTGCCGTGTTCGGCAGGGATGAACTCGAACGGCCGTCCGCCGACGACGGTGGCGACGTGGCCGGGGCCGACGAAGCCGTCGATCTGCAGATCGGGCGACTCGAGCAGCGCCTGCAGTGGGGGGACGATCGTGACGTGGTTGCACACGCAGGAGAAGTTCTCGATGCCGTCCGCCCTGGCACGCCTGAGCGTGAGCGCCGTCGAGGGGGCGGTCGTCTCGAAGCCGATCGCGAAGAAGACGACCTCGCGGTCGGGGTTCGCCCTCGCGATCCCCAACGCGTCAAGCGGCGAGTAGACGATCCGCACGTCCGCTCCCCGGGCCTTCGCGTCGAGCAGGCTGCCGCGGGAGCCGGGGACCCGGAGCATGTCCCCGAAGCAGGTCATGATCACCCCCGACTCGTGAGCGATTGCGATCGCGAGGTCGACTCTGCCCATCGGCAGCACGCACACCGGACATCCAGGCCCGTGGACGAGCTCGACTCCCCCCGGCAGCAGGTCGTCGATCCCGTAACGGTAGATCGTGTGGGTGTGGCCGCCGCAGACCTCCATCAGCTTGTACGTGCGGCCGGGCTCGATCAGCGCGCGGATCTCCTCGGCGAGCGCACGCCCGAGTCCGGCGTCGCGGAACTCATCGACGAACCTCATCCACCCTCCCGGGTGAGGGCCGTTCCGGCTTGCACGAGCAGCACCTCACCCCGCGAGACCGTGCCGATCAGCGCGGTGTCGACCGTGCACCGGTCGCCGCCCTCGGTGACGCAGACGGCCAACTCGCGCGGGCGGTCGATCTCGAGGACTCGCATCGCGGTCAGGGCGTCGCTGCAGGTGAGGCAGCCCGGGCCGCCGTCGGCCGCCGCTACAGGGTCGCCCACCGCCGACGCGAAATGTGGGAGGTCGTCCCTCACTCGATCGCGCTCGCTCTCAGCTCGCGAAGCTCCTGGTCGTAGTCGGCGCCCATCTGCGAGAGCAGCTCGAGCGTCGCCAGCGCCTCCTCCTCGTCGATCTTCGACAGAGCGAAGCCGACATGGATCAGAACCCATTGGCCGACGAGCGGGTCGGGCTCGCCCCCGTCCCCGTCCAGCAGGCCGACGTTGACCGTGCGCCGCACGCCGCCGACGTCCACCCGAGCCAGCCGGTTGGCCTCGTCGATGACCTCCACGACTCGGCCGGGTATGGCCAGGCACACGCTCGTCGACCTCCTGCTTGCTCGGGAAGGGGTGGTTTAGCAGTTCGCGGGACGCGCCGCTCTATGCCCCCCGGGCGCCCCCGGGGCCCCGGGGGCGGAGTCCCGGGCCGGTGCGGGCAACACCGACACCGGTTGCGGACTTGCACGGATGAAGCTCGGCGGGTGCGCTGATGAAGTGAGACGCGAGATCAGACGAGCCCGCGACGCGAGAGAACGGCCTGCCAATGCAAGAGCACCTGACGGCGACGCCCGCTGCGATCGAGATGCTCGAGCGCCTCACCGCCCACCACGGTCGGCTCACCTTCTTCCAGTCGGGGGGATGCTGCGACGGCACCTCACCGATCTGTCTGCGCGACGGGGAGCTGCCGCCGGGCCCGGGCGACCTGCTCCTCGGAGATGTCGGGGGAGCCCCCTTCTACATCGACGCGGAGCAGTACGAGCGCTGGGGTCGGCCCAGCTTCCTGATCGACGTCGGGGCGGGTCCCGCCCAGGGCTTCTCGATCTCCCTTCCCGACGGCCACTTCGTCACCCGCTCTCCGAGCGCACGGTAGGGGGCCGCGGCGATGTTCCAGGTCAGGATCCACGGCAGGGGGGGCCAGGGAGTGGTCACGGCCGCCGAGCTGCTGTCCCTCGCCGCCTTCGAGGAGGGCCGCCACGCGCAGGCGTTCCCCAGCTTCGGTTCGGAGCGGACCGGCGCCCCGGTGGTGGCCTTCTGCCGCATCGACGATCACGAGATCCGTACGCGCGAGCCGGTGTCCGAGCCGGACGCGCTGATCATCCAGGACCCGACGCTGCTGCACCAGGTGGACCTGTTCGGGGGTCTGCGCCCGGATGGCTACGTGCTGATCAACTCCGTGCGCTCCTTCGACGAGCTCGGGCTCGGGCAGTGGGTCGGCGGCTTTCGCCACGAGCGCCTGCTGACGGTCCCCGCCTCGGATATCGCGCGCGAGCACGTGGGGCAGGCGCGGCCGAACGCAGCCCTGCTCGGAGGCCTGGCCGCGTTCACCGGGATCGTGTCGGTGGACTCGGTCCTGGTGGCGATCCGGGCCCGCTTCCCGGAGAGGCTCGCCGCGGGCAACGCCGCCGCGGCCGAGGCCTGCTTCGCCTTCGTCGAGCGAGAGATCGAGGCGCCGGCCCATGCTTGAGCAGCTCGAGGGATCGCGCGCCGTCGCACGCACCGTGGCGATGTGCCGGCCCGAGGTGATCCCGGCCTACCCGATCTCGCCGCAGACGCACATCGTGGAGGCGCTGTCGGCGATGGTCAAGGACGGCGAGCTCTCTCCGTGCGAGTTCGTCAACGTCGAGTCCGAGTACGCGGCGATGTCGGTCGCGATCGGGGCGTCGGCGACCGGCGCCCGCACCTACACGGCCACCGCCAGCCAGGGGCTGCTGTACATGGCCGAGGCGCTGTACAACGCCTCGGGCCTGGGCCTGCCGATCGTGATGACCATCGCCAACCGCGCGATCGGCGCGCCGATCAACATCTGGAACGACCACTCTGACTCGATGTCGCAGCGCGACTCCGGCTGGATCCAGCTGTACGTGGAGTCAAACCAGGAGGCGGTCGACATGCACGTGTTGGCATTCCGGCTGGCGGAGGAGCTCTCGCTGCCGGTGATGGTCTGCATGGACGGCTTCATCCTCACCCATGCCTATGAGCGCATCGACCTGCCGAGCGCGCAGCAGGTGGACGGCTTCCTCCCGGCCTATGAGCCGCGCCAGGTGCTCGATCCGGCGGAGCCGGTGACGATCGGAGCAATGGTCGGCCCGGAGGCTTTCATGGAGGTCAAGTACCTCGCCCACGTCAAGCAGCTGCAGGCGCTCGAGCTGATCCCGGAGCTCTCGGCCGAGCTCACCCGGACTCTCGGCCGCGAGCAGCATGGGCTGATGCGTGAGTACCGCTGCGAGGACGCCGAGACGATCGTGGTGGCGCTCGGATCGGTCCTCGGCACGATCGAGGACGCGATCGACGAGCTGCGCGAGCGGGGCGTGAGGATCGGCGCGATCGGGATCAAGGCCTTCCGACCCTTCCCGCTGGAGGCGCTGCGAGGGGCGATCGGGCAGGCCACGCGGGTCGTCGTGATCGAGAAGGCGCTCGCGCTCGGGATCGGCGGGATCGTCGCGCAGAACGTGCGCAACGCGATCGCTCCCAGCAGCGCCCAGGTGTGCACGGTGATCGCCGGGCTCGGCGGCCGGCCGATCACCACGAGCTCCCTGTGCGGGCTGTTCGAGGATGCCGTCGCGGACCGCCTGGGGGCGATGACCTTCCTCGATCTCAACACCGAGCTGGTCGA
>DATFZP010000038.1:0-4606 GCA_035314405.1 Solirubrobacteraceae bacterium
CTGCCGCGCGGCGGACTGTCGATGGGCGTTCTATGACCGCTCGCGCAACCGCTCCGGGGTGTGGTGTGAGATGGCCGTCTGCGGAAACCGAACGAAGGTGCGCACCTACCGCGAGCGTGCCCCGCGCAGGCGCCCGGCGGACCGAAGAGGCTCCTGACCGCTTGGGCGCTCGCGCTCCGGACGTCGCCGGTCGCTCCCCGTTCATCCCCTACGTTGCGCTCATCGGCTCGCTCTCGAAGCGGCTCACGCTGCGCAGGAGCTCGACGATCTCGGGTGAGGCCTTGGCGGGTGAGCCGGCGTCGAACGGCGGCTCGGGGTCGTACTCGATCCCGAGCTGGATCGCCTGGGCGACCGTGTCTCCCGCCACGGCGGCGGCGAGGGTCAGCGCCATGTCGATCCCCGCGGAGACCCCGGCGGCTGTGACGAGCTTCCCGTCGATGACCACCCTCTCCTGCACGGGCGTCGCGCCGAGCCGGCGGAGCTCGTCGAACGCCAGCCAGTGGGTGGTGGCCCGCTTCCCGGCGAGCAGCCCGGCCGCGGCCAGGATGAGCGACCCGGTGCATACGGAGGTCGTCCACGTGCTCGTCCGGTCCACCTCGCGCAGCCACTCGAGCATCGGGCCCCCGGCGCGCGCGACCACCTCCCCGGGGCCACCCGGGACGAGCACGATGTCGGGCCGGGTCGACTCCTGCAGGGTTCCCTCCGCGAGCAGCGTCAGCATCCCGTTGTCGGTACGCACCGGACCCGCGTCGGCGGCGAGGAAGCTCACCTTCGCCCCCGGCAGCCGGCTCAGTACCTCGTAGGGGCCGATTGCATCGAGGGCGGTGAAGCGCTCATACAAGGCGATTGCGATGTCCATGGCCTGTCTCCTTGGTGGTGGGTCGGTGGGAGGGGCGAGCTCGCGGGGGCGGGGCTGCGAACCGGCGCCGGTACTCGGCCGGCCCCACGCCGAGCGCCCGCAGGAACGCCCGGCGCATCGTCTCCGGAGTTCGGAAGCCGCACGCCGACGCGACCGCGGCGACCGGCTCGGGGCTGTCCTCGAGCCGGCGTCGGGCCGCCTCCAGGCGGACCCGCTCGACGTAGCGCGCAGGGGTCACGCCCGTCTCGGCGCGAAACGCACGGGAGAAATGGCGGGTGCTCATGTGGGCCAGGTCTGCCAGCGCCTCGACCGTGTGCTCGCCGGCTACGTCCTCGAGGACGAGCCGCTGGATCTCCCGCAGCGGCTCGCGCTCGGGCTGCTGGGAGATCAGGGTGGCGCTGAACTGGGACTGGTTGCCGGGGCGGCGCAGGAACAGAACGAGCTGACGGGCGATGGACAGGGCGATGCCCCGATCGAGATCGTCCTCGACCAGCGCCAGCGAGAGATCCATCCCGGCGGTCACCCCCGCCGAGGTCCAGATCGCGCCGTCCCGCACGAAGATCGGCTCCGGATCGACCTGCACGCGCGGGTAGGAGCGCGCGAGCGCCTCGGCGTAGGCCCAGTGGGTAGTCGCCCGCCGTCCGTCCAGCAGGCCTGCACGCGCCAGCAGAAACGCCCCCGTACATACCGACGCGGTGCGCCTGGCGCGCGAGGATGCCGCCAGCAGCCATTCGAGCAGCACCTCGTCGCCCGCCGCCCGGCGGTGACCCTCGCCGCCGGCCACGATCAGCGTGTCGATCTCGGCGGGGGCCTCGGCCAGGCGACCATGTGGGGTGATCGCGAGACCGCTCGACGTCGAGAACGGCGCGCCGTCGCGGCTCAGCACGAGCACCTCGTAGCCGCGGTCCTCGCGCCCGATCGCCTCCAGCAGGCGCCGGGCGGTGGCGAACACCTCGAGCGGTCCTGTGACATCGAGAGACTGGACGCCCGGATAGGCGACTATCGCCACGCGGCGGGGAAGGCGAGCGCTCTCCATCGCTCGATCATCCCCCACATCGACGATGGCCGCAAGGCCATGATTCCCACCTTTTCGGCCATCACCAGGAGGCGCACACTCTGCCGCGCGCGCTCCCTCTCGCGGGACCTACACCGATGAGCCGGCGAGTAGCCGCCGGGCGAGCTCCACGGCCTCCTCGGGTGAGCCGAACGAGAGCTCCGCCGTGTAGCCGCCGGCCCTCGCCGGCTTCACCCGCACCTCCACCCCGAGCGCCGCCGCCAGCGCCTCTCCGATCTTCCCGGCCGCCTGCTCCTGGTCGGGGTGCAGCGGGACGATCCGCCGTCGCCGAGCGCCGCCGGCCTGCGGGCGAGCCGGGTTGCTGTCCCGTGCGCGCTCCTCGGTGACCCTCACCGACCAGCTCTCCGCGAGGGCTCTCCGGGCGAGGATGCGCCGCTCACCGTGGTCCTCGGCGAGCAGCAGCGCCCTTCCGTGGCCCTCGCTGAGCGATCCCCGCTGGAGCATCTCGATCGCCTCGTCGGGGAGGTCGAGCAGGCGGATCAGGTTGCTCACGGCGACCCGGCTGCGACCGATCCTGCGACCGACCTCCTCGCGGGTCAGGCCGAGCTCCTCGACGAGAGCCGCACACGCCCGCGCCTCCTCGATCGGGCTGAGGTCCTCTCTCGCCATGTTCTCGATCAGCGCGAGCTCCAGCCCGGCGGCGTCGTCGTGCTCGCGCACGACCGCGGGCACGCTCTGCAGTCCGGCGATCCGCGCGGCCCGCCACCGGCGCTCGCCGGCGATCAGCTCGTAGGTGCCTCCCTGCCGGGGCCTGACGAGCACGGGCTGCAGCACCCCTCGCTCCCCGAGCGACGCCGCCAGCGACTGCAGCGCCTCCTCGTCGAATCGCCGCCGCGGCTGCTGGGGGTTCGGCGAGATCAGCTCGACCGGCACACTCCTGAGCTGCTCCTCGGCGGGGGGTGGCCCGTCGCCGGACACCGACAGGATCGCGCTCAGGCCCCTCCCCATGCCGGGTCTCGGCCTAGCCACGGGCGGCAACCTCCTTCGCGAGCTCGAAGTACGCTTCCGCCCCGGCGCTGTGGGGATCGTGGTGGGTGACCGGCAGGCCGTAGCTCGGGGCCTCCCCGACGCGCACGTTGCGAGGGATCACGGTGTCGAACACGAGCTCGGGGAAGTGCGCCCTCATCTCCCGCTCGACATCCTGCCCCAGACGGGTCCTGCCGTCGTGCATCGTCAGCAGCATCCCGGCGACGGTCAGGCGGGGGTTGAGCTCCCTCTGCACGAGCTCGAGGGTCTCCAGCAGCCCGGCGACACCCTCGAGGGCGAAGTACTCGGTCTGCACGGGCACTATCACCCTGTCGGCCGTTGCGAGCGCGCTGACCGTCAGCGGACCGAGCGACGGAGGGCAGTCGAGCAGGATGTACTCGAAGTCCTCACGGATCGGGGCGAGGCTGTCGCGCAGGCGGTACTCGTAGCCGTCGATCCGCGGCAGCTCGACGTTGGCGCCGGCGAGCCCCCCGCCCGCGGGAATCGCTCGCAGCCCCGGCACGGAGGTCTCCGCGAGCGCCTCCTGCACGAGCGCCTCCCCGGTGAGGACCTCGTACAGCCCGGGGGACAGGGTGCGGGGAATGCCGAGCCCGACGGTGGCGTTCGCCTGCGGGTCCACGTCCACGAGCAGGGTCTCGTAGCCCGCCTCGGCGATGCACGCCGCGACGTTGACCGCCGTCGTCGTCTTTCCCACCCCCCCCTTCTGGTTGGCGATCGCATAGATGGTGCCCATCGGCTGCAAGCTACCGTCGATCCCACGCGGGCGGAAGCCGGACCGGCCAAAATCGCCGGAAACTCCAGTGCAGACGCGGGCGATTCAGGACCCGAGGGGACGCTTGCGGGCGATCCCGGCGCGCCGGGGAAAGCGCTCCGGGGTCTCCTCCACCTTCGCGAAGACGTGCAGGTGATGCTCGTCGGCGCCGGCGAACGGGCCCACCGGCAGGATCGCCGAGCGCTCCAGGCCCAGCTGCCCCGCCACCCTCCCGGCGAGGTCCTCCTCGGCGGGATTGCGGCGACCGCGCCAGTCGACGAACGACCCGCCGAGGCGGAGCAGGGGCGCTGCGTACTCGAGGGCCACGGGCTGCGGGGCGAGAGCCCTCGCCGTCACGAGGTCGTTGCCGGCGATCCCCTCCTTCCACTCCTCGACTCGCCCCCACATGACCTCGGCGTTGCCGAGCTCTGCGGCGTCGCACGCCCGCCGGAGGAACTCACAGCGGCGCCTCTGGCTCTCGAGAAGCCTCACGTCCGCCTCGGGCAGGGCCACCGCGAGGACCAGGCCGGGGAAGCCCGCGCCGCTGCCCAGATCGGCGATCCGGCGCGCGGAGCCGACGACCTCGAGGTCCACCGCGGCGAGCGAGTCAGCGAGATGGACATACGCCGCCCTCGGGCCGTCTCGAACGGCGGTGGGCGCGTGCACGTCGGCCTCCAGCAGCTCCAGGATCGCCTCGAGCTGCCCGATCTGCCGTGGGCTCAGCCGGGTGCCCGCCGGCAGCGCAGGCAGCCACCGCCGATCCACGCCTTCACGCCTCGCCCTGGCGGCGGAAGAAGTCCGCGTACTTCGCCCTCATCTCCCGCACCCTCCGCGCCACGTGGCTGTCGAGCTCGTCGGTCAGGACCGCCTCCACGATCGGCAGGACATCCTCGACGAGCGCCGGTCCGCGGGCCATCCACTGGTAGTAGCGGCG
>DATFZP010000039.1:0-3032 GCA_035314405.1 Solirubrobacteraceae bacterium
TGCCGGCGCGAGGCGGCGAAGCCCAGGCGCACGAGCACGTTGTCGAGCCGGCACTCCAGCAGCGCGAGGAGGTTCTCGCCGGTGATCCCGGGCTGGCGCGAGGCCTTCTCGTAGTAGATCCGGAACTGCCGCTCGAGCACGCCGTAATAGCGCTTGGCCTTCTGCTTCTCCCGCAGCTGGACCCGGTACTCGCTCTGTTTCATACGCCCCCTCCCGTGCTCCCCCGGGGGATAGGAGCGGCGCTCCACGCCGCACTTGTCCGTCAGGCAGCGCTCTCCCTTGAGGAACAGCTTCTGGCCCTCGCGGCGGCACTGCTTGCACTGGGGGCTGGTGTCGCGGGCCATCGCTAGACCCTCCTGCGCTTGCGTGGCCGACAGCCGTTGTGGGCCTGGGGGGTGACGTCCTTGACGCCGGTGACCTCGAGGCCCGCCGCCTGCAGCGAGCGGATCGCCGTCTCGCGCCCGGAGCCCGGTCCCTTGACGTAGACCTCGACCTTCTGCAGGCCCTGCTCGAGGCCCTTGCGGGCGGCCGCGTCGGCCGTCACCTGGGCGGCGAAGGGGGTCGACTTACGGGAGCCCTTGAAGCCGGCGCCGCCGGCGGACTCCCACGCGATCACGTTCCCTCCCGTATCGGTGAGGGAGACGATCGTGTTGTTGAAGGAGGTCTTGATGTGGGCCTGACCGATCGGGATGTTCTTTTTCGGCTTGCGCCTCCCCCGGGCCCGTTTTGGCGCTGGGGGCATTACTTCTTTCCGGCTTTCTTCTTGCCCGCCACCTGCATGCGCTTGGGGCCCTTGCGGGTGCGGGCGTTGGTCTTGGTCTTCTGGCCCCTGACCGGCAGGCCGCGACGGTGGCGCAGGCCGCGGTAGCAGCCGATGTCCTGAAGGCGTTTGATGTCCTGGGAGCGCTCCCGCCGAAGGTCCCCCTCGACCGTGAGGGAGTCGTCGATCAGGTCTCGGAGCTTGACCACCTCGTCCTCGGTCAGGTCCCTCACGTATGTGTCCGAATCGATCCCGACCTGGGAGAGGACTTTGGCGGCGGTGGAGCGACCGATGCCGTAGATGTAGGTCAGCCCGATTTCCGAGCGCTTGTTCAACGGCAGGTTGACTCCGGCGATTCGTGCCACCTAGACGATCACCCCTGGCGCTGCTTGTGACGCTTGTTCTGGCAGATCACGAGCACGACGCCGTGGCGGCGGATGATCTTGCACTTCTCGCACATCGGCTTGACCGACGGTCTTACCTTCATGATCCCTTTCGGCGGCTGGGTTCCGGCGGCCCGGCTCTGGCTGCCGTTGCGGCCGCCGCTACCGGGTCGTGGATGTGCCCTTTGCGCGCACCGACAACCTCACGCTTGGGGCAGGACTCCGCATAGTAGCAAGTTCCCCGCATTCACCGGCCCTCCGGATGGCCGTCCGGGCAGGCGGGACGCGCCGGCGGTGGGCCTGGGCGAGCCCCCGGGGAAGGGGGAGGCCTCAGGCGCCGCCGGCGACGCCTCCGAGGAGGGGCTCGGAGGCCGTGGGGCCGGGCTGCAGGTGCCACGGCGTGAGGATCCGGGGCCCCTCGGCGGTGGCGGCGACGGTGAACTCGAAGTGGGCCGCCGGAGAGCCGTCCTGGGAGAAGATCGCCCAGCCGTCCCCGCCGACGCGCACGGCCGGGCGCCCGGCCGTGGTCATCGGCTCGATCGCCAGCACCATCCCCTCCTCGAGCAGGGGTCCCTTGCCACGCTTGCCGTAGTTCGGCACCTGGGGGTCCTCGTGCATGCTGCGACCGATCCCGTGCCCGACCAGCGAGCGCACGACGGCCAGACCGGCGTCCTCGGCCACCTGCTGGATCGCGCTGGAGATGTCCCCGATGCGGTTGCCGGGGCGGCACTGGGCCACCCCCGCGAACAGCGACTCGCGGGTGGCGCTGAGCAGGTTCTGGACGTCCCGGTCGACCTCCCCGACGGGGAACGTGCGCGCCGCGTCGGCCACCCAGCCGTCGAGCGTGACGCCCACGTCGATCGAGATGATGTCGGCGGCCTTCAGCTTGTAGGGGCCGGGAATGCCGTGGACGATCATCGCGTTCGGCGAGGCGCAGATCGAGCCGGGGAATCCCCGATAGCCCTTGAACGTGGGGATGGCCCCCTGGGAGCGGATGAAGCGCTCGGCGGCCGCGTCGAGCTCGGCCGTGCTGACACCGGGGCGGATCCTCCCCTCGAGCAGGGACAGGGTCGCCACGAGCACCTCGCCGGCGCGGGCCATCTTCTCGATCTCCCCGGGGGACTTCTTGATGATCACCCCGGGAGCTTAGCTGCCCCGGGCGGGCGGTTCGACCGGGCTCTGCCGTGGCCGGCGGGGCACCCCGAGCCCGGCCTGGCACACCTGCCCGAGGCTGCCGGCTAGAGTGTCTCCTCGAGCCGGAGGGTGGCGACCGTGGCCCTGATGTGGGCATGGACCTCGTCGGGATCGCGCCGGCCGTCGAAGCGACGAACCAGGCCGGCGCGGTCGTAGTAGGCGATCAGCGGCTCGGTCTGAGCGTGGTAGACCTCCAGGCGCCTGCGAATCGTCTCCTCCTCGTCGTCCTCTCGCTGCACCAGCCGCGCACCGTCCTGGTCGCAGACGCCCTCGTGCTTCGGGGGATCGAAGTCCACGTGGTAGATGTGGGTCGGGTTCTTCACGCACACCCGCCGGCCCGCGAGGCGGCGCACGAGCTCGTCGTCGGGGACCTCGATCAGAAGCGTCGCCGTCAACCGCCGGTCGAGCCCGCCGAGGGCGGCTCCGAGCGCGTCGGCCTGGCGCTCGTTGCGGGGAAAGCCGTCGAGCAGGAAGCCGTCCCGGGCGTCCCCTCCGGTCGCCCGCGCGGTGATCATCCCCACGATCACCTCGTCGGGGACGAGCTCTCCGGCGTCCATGAAGCGCTTGGCCTGCAGCCCCAGCTCGGTTGCCTCGGCGACCTGCTCCCGGAGGATGTCGCCGGTGGAGATGTGGGGCAGCCCGAAGTCATCGCGCAGGCGCTCCGCCTGAGTGCCCTTGCCGGCGCCAGGGGGACA
>DATFZP010000040.1:0-5597 GCA_035314405.1 Solirubrobacteraceae bacterium
GCGCTCGGGTTCGAGCTGTACATGCAGATGCTCGACGAGGCGGTCAGCGCCGCCGGGCCCGAGCACGAGGGGGAGCTTCTGCGTGAGCCGGTGCGGCTCGACGTCAACGTGGACGCCTACGTCCCCGCCGACTACGTTCCCTACGAGCAGGCCAAGATCGAGGTCCACCGGCGGATCGCCGGGGCCGTCGAGGTGGCCGAGGTGGAACGGTTGCGCGAGGAGCTCGCGGATCGGTTCGGCCCCCCGCCCGAGCCACTCGAGAACCTGCTCGCACTGCAGCGGGCGAGGATCAAGTTCGGCCAGGCCGGCGCCCGCACGGTCAGCTTTCGCGGGGATCGCCTGGCGGTGGTCCCGATCGAGCTGGACTCCAGGCAGGCGCGCCGGCTGCGGGAGGAGCTGCCGGAGGCCCTGTATGAATCCGGCCGCTCGCAGGTCTCCATGAGGGTTCCAAAGGACCCGGCGGGACGCTTCCCGAGCGTCGTCAGCGCGGCGGACACGCTGCTCGCGGTCCTGCGGGAGGCCGCCTAGCGTCGGGCCCGCCCCGCCCCGACGGTACTTAGCTACGGATTAAGTGCTTTCCGCTAGAGTGCCCTCGTCGTGTCCAAGGCTTTCCGCACTCTGTCGGCGCTTGGCGCCGTTTTCTTTGCCCTGTTGGGGCTCTCGGCATGTGGCGGCGTGCCCAGCGACGCGGTCGTGCAGGTTGGTAGCACCCCGATATCGAAAACCGCGTTCGAACACTGGATGCAGGTCGCGGCCGTCTCCTCGAAACCGACGAGGACCGCCAAGGCCGTGGTGCCGGTGCCGCCCGCCTACTCGGCCTGCATCGCCAACCTGGCGGCGACCTCGACGAAAACCGGCCAGTCGGCTCCCACCCACCAGCAGCTGAAATCCCAGTGCGAAACCCAGTACAAGGCGCTGCGGACGGAGGTGATGGGCTTCCTCATCGACTCGCAATGGGTGCTCGCGGAAGCAGATCGCCAGGGGGTGAAGGTCAGCGACGAAGAAGTCCACAAGCAGTTCCTCAAGATCAAGTCGACCCAGATCCCCAGTCAGGCGGAATTCGAACGATTCCTCGTGACTTCCGGGCAGACTGTCTCCGACCTGCTGCTCCGGGTCAAGCTCCAGATGCTGTCGATGAAAATCCAGCAGAAGATCATCAAAGAGAAGGGCACCGTCAGCCAGCAGCAGATCGAGGCCTATTACAACCAGAACAAGTCTCGCTTCGGCACCCCCGAGAAGCGCAACGTGTCGATCATCCTGACGAAGGGAGAAGCCGAAGCGGCCAAAGCCAAGAAGGAAGTCGAATCGGGCAAGAGCTTCTCCGAAGTCGCGAAAGCCGCCTCGATCGACCCGGCGACCAAGGCCAACGGCGGCTCTCTTCCCGAAGTCACCAAGGGCGAGGAGGAGGCGGCCCTCGACGCCGCGATCTTCTCGGCATCGCCGAACGTCCTCAGCGGCCCGGTGAAGACGCCGTTCGGGTACTACGTCTTCACCGTCCACAGTGTCACGCCGGGCACCCAGCAGAGCCTCGCGGAGGCATCCCCGTCGATCAAAGCCGAGCTGACCTCCACGCAGGAGCAGGAAGCGCTCAGTAAGTTCGTCAAGGAATTCAGGAAACGGTGGACCTCGGAAACCGACTGCCAGACGGACTACGTGGTGGCCGACTGCAAGCAGTACAAAGCCCCGAAGGGGACCACCACCACATCCCCCACCGGCGCCGGGTAGGGCGCCGCCGGCGGGATCGGTCGGCGCGCCGCCTCCGCCAAGCCATAACCCGGCTTCGCAGTGCTGCAAGCCACGACGTGGAGGCGTGAAGGCATGAGTCAGATCGAGCGAGTCGGCGCCCGTCAGATCCTCGACAGTCGCGGCAACCCGACGGTCGAGGTGGAGATCGGGCTGCGCTCGGGCGCCAGCGGCCGCGCCGCGGTGCCCTCCGGCGCCTCCACCGGCGAGTTCGAGGCGACCGAGCTGCGCGACGGAGGCGAGCGCTGGGGGGGCCTGGGAGTGACGAAAGCCGTGGCGAACGTTGACGGAGAGATCGCGGAGAGGATCGCCGGAATCGACGCCGCCGACCAGGGCGGCCTCGACCGGGCACTGATCGAGCTGGACGGGACCGCCAACAAGTCCCGGCTGGGCGCCAACGCGATCCTGGGAGTGTCGCTGGCCGCGGCCCACGCGCAGGCGGCCGAGGAGGGCCTCGCGCTGTGGCGCTATCTGGGTGGGGAGTCGGCGGGGGTGCTGCCGGTTCCGATGATGAACGTGCTCAACGGAGGTGCCCACGCCGACAACAAGGTCGACTTCCAGGAGTTCATGGTCGTTCCCCTCGGCGCCGAGAGCTTCTCGGAATGCCTGCGGATGGGCGCCGAGGTCTTCCACGCGCTGAAGCGCACCCTCCACGACCGCGGCCTCGCCACGGCCGTCGGCGACGAGGGGGGCTTCGCGCCGGACCTGGCCTCCAACGAGGAGGCTCTGAGGATGCTCCTCGCGGGGATCGAAGCAGCCGGATATCGCCCGGGAGAGGATGTCGCGATCGCCCTCGATCCCGCGGCCAGCGAGCTCTACCGCGACGGCGGCTACGTGCTCGAGCACGAGGGGCGGACGCTCAGCTCCGGGGAGATGGCCTCCTACTGGGAGGATCTCGCCGGGCGCTACCCGATCGTCTCGATCGAGGACGGCATGGATGAGGAGGACTGGGAGGGCTGGGCGACTCTCACCGAGCGCCTCGGGCAGAAGCTGCAGCTCGTGGGAGACGACGTGTTCGTGACGAACACCGAGCGTCTGCGACGGGGCATCGAGCAGGGGGTGGGCAACTCGATCCTGATCAAGGTCAACCAGATCGGCACGCTGACCGAGACGCTCGCGGCGATCACGATGGCGCGGGAGGCCGGCTACACGGCGGTGATCAGCCACCGTTCGGGGGAGACGGAGGACGTGACGATCGCCGACCTTGCGGTGGCCACCGGGTGCGGGCAGATCAAGACCGGCGCCCCCTCTCGCTCGGACCGGGTGGCGAAGTACAACCAGCTCCTGCGCATCGAGGAGCAGCTCGGGGCCGACGCCAGCTTCCCGGGGCGCACCGCCTTCCGCAGCCTCTAGGTGCGCCTGCCGGCGATCGCGACGAGAAGAGAGCCGCACCCCCGCAGGGCGGCCGCAGGCAGGAGGTCGGGCCCGTGAGGCGAAATGGGCATGGAGATGGCGAGCGCATCGGTTCCCCGAGCACGACAGCGATCGGGCAGCGGCACCGCTCGCAGGACCCGTCGGACGGCCGCTCCCGGCGTCGGCGCGGCGCGGCAGGTGCGCTGGGACCGGCTCGCACGTGTGGCGCTGCTGTGTGTGCTCGTGGCCCTCGCCTACCTGTACCTGAGCGCCGGCGTGCACATGCTCTCCACCTGGCAGCAGGCCCGCCGCGACAGCTCGATCGTGGCAGCGATGCAGCGCGAACACTCACAGCTGGAGCGACAGCGCGAAACGCTCGGCAGCCAGTCGACGCTCGAAGCCGAGGCGCGCCAGCTCGGGATGATGCGCAAGGGCGAGCAGCCCTACGTGGTCAGCGGCCTGCCCGACAACTGACGGGCCCGACTCCGCGCCGAGACCCGATGCTAGCCTCGAGGAGTGGCCCTCGAGAACGCCATCTACCAGTGGCAGCAGGGCGAACGCCGGCTGCAGGGGGCGCCCCGCGAGCGGGAGTCGCTGCTCGAGCGGGTCACCGATGCGCTGGTGGCCGACCTTCGACGCCGTCTCGGAGGTCGCTTCTCGGCAGAGGAGCTCGCTGAGCTGTATGAACTGGGCACCACCTGGTGCCTGCAGATCGCGATGAGCCTCGCCCCGCACGATCCCTGGGCGTGGGAGGCCGGGGTGGTGGTCGACGCGGCGTTCGGACGCTACCTGAGAGAGGCGGCGGACTTCGCCGGCGGGCGCCTGGCGCCGCGAGCCTAGCCCAGCCGCCGGCTCGCGACCGCGGAGCCTTTGGCGCCGGGGCATGACGTCGAGGCGCACCCCGACGCGGCTAGTCGTCCTCGCCCGCCCGGCGAATGACGATCCGGTCCTCCTCCACCGCCACCTCGACGGGGCGATGCCCAGCCCAGTGCTCTGCGTAGATCGGGTTGTCCTGGACGGCGGGGTCGAGCCACAGCCCGTAGCCCTCCTCGCCGTGGTCGAAGGTGCCCTCGAGGATCGTCACCGCCCGCGTGGCCGGGCGCCGTCCGCGCCCGCCCCGGCGGGTGCGGCGGCGCGTGCGCGGGGCGGCGGCCTCGCCCTCGCCCTCGCCGTCCTCGTCCTCCTCCTCGTCCTCGTCCTCGTCCCGCAGCGCTTCTGCGCGGGCCCGCTCGGCTTCGGCTTCGGCAGCTTCCAGCTCGGCGGCGATCAAGGCGTCGTCCTCCGCCCGCAGGTCGATCTCCTCGGGGTAGTCGGGGGCGCTGGCGCCCTCCACGGTCTCCTCGTCGCTGACCAGCTCGTTCTGGCGCTTGAACTGCTCGATGTCGCGAACGCTCACTTCGAGCTGATGGGCGATCCATGCATCGGTCCGACCCTGGCGCACCCATGCGCGGATCTGGTTGAGGTGCGGACGCAATGATTTACGGGGCATCGACGGTCCGGGAGACTAGCGCAAAGCGCCCGCCAGGCGCCACGGCCGCCTGGAGAGGTGCCCCTCGCCGCGGCTCTCGAGGCGGCCGACGAGCCGGGGATGGGCCCTGCGAGGGGCGACATTGAGGTCGGTCGTTGGCGGATTTTTGGACAGAATCGCCCTTGGGGCTCGCGTTCCACCGATGCTCGCTCTATGCTTGGCGGACCGACGGGGGCTCCCGCCGGTCGCCAGTTGGCAACGAGGAAGGCAAATCCATATGCTGGTTCTGACGCGCAAGTCCAACCAGAGCATCATGATCGGCGACGAAATAGAGGTCTCGGTGCTGTCGGTGATGGGCGAGAAGGTGCGTATCGGAATCCAGGCACCTCAAAAGGTTCCAGTCTTCCGAAAGGAGATCTACCTCGAGATCCACCGGGAAGCGGGAGCCGTGTCGTCCGAGCGGGATGGAGGACGGTCCACCGGGGTGAGCGAGGGCCGGCGCAGGCTGAGCGACGGGAGCTGAGGCCAATCGGACCGCCGGGCTTCGGCAGGAGCGCTCAGCCGAGCAGCAGGTAGAGCGTGCGGAACATGACGACTGTGACCACCACCGCCGTCAGGATGAGCGTGAGCACGAGCAGGGCGAAGCGGACCGAACCGCGCTTCTGACGGCGCTCGACTTCCCGCTTGAGAGCCCGCTGCTCGGTCGTCTTGCGCAGGGAGTCGCGGCGGCGTCGGTCGAGAGAGATCTCCTTCGCGAACGCCTGCTCCAGCTCGGACAGGCTCTGGCGCATCTTCATGACGTCTCGTCCTACGAGCGGGCCGGGGCCTTGGCGCGCTCATAGACGGCCACGAAGCGGAGGTAGTTCTCGGCGATCTTCCGAGCGCCCGCAGCCCTCTCGGTCTTTCCGTCGACGTAGGCCTTCAGCGGATCCCACCAGATCGAACGCCCGATGGCGAAGCCGACGAAGCCCTCGACGGGGGCCGCCTGGGTCAGCCAGTGGTCCACCTTGGCGTCATCGGCGCCGCGGCCGAG
>DATFZP010000041.1:0-5700 GCA_035314405.1 Solirubrobacteraceae bacterium
CTTGAGATCGCCCGGACGACGCTCGGCGAGCGCGAGCGAGGCGTCGGCCATCCGCCGTATCTGCATGCGCTCCTGGGGGCGCGCGGCGGCGATGGCGCGCTGGAAGTAGCCGCGGGCCGCGTCGGCGTCGAAGCGCTCGGAGGCCCGGGCGCCGAGGATCGCCAGGGCGGCCGCCTTGTATTTGGTCTCCGACTCGAGCTCCTCGTCCGAGCGCTGCTCGAGTGCCTGGATGGCCTGCATCGAGCCGCGCTGCTCCATCCGTATCTGGCGTTGTTTGGGGGCCATGGGCCGCCATTCTACGGTCTGGGCCCCCGCCGGCGCCGGGGGGCCTCGCCGGCGGGCGCGACGGGCCACCCGCCCCGCGCCGACCGCGCCCGGCCGCGCCCCGCAGGCGCTATGCTCGCCGCGTGTCGAGCTCGATCCGCCGTTCGCCACCCAGCGCCGTGCGGTCGCTGCTGCTGACCGTCGCCGCGACCGTCGCGCTCACGTGCGCTCTCGCGGCCGTGTCGCCGCCGACGCAGGCGGCGAACATCGCCGGCGGGAACGCCTTCAGCGAACTGACCGGCGGCTCCGGGGCCGAAACGGCGACGACGGCGACGACCGCCGCGAGCACGAAAGGCACGACCGAAACGAGCAGCACGAACTCCAAAGGAGTGATCCTGATCGTCACGGCGGTGGCGATCCTCCTGCTGTGCGTGATCGCGTTCGTGATCGTGCGCGACGCCCGCCGGATGGCGCCCGCGACCGAGGCGGACCTGCTGGAGGGGCGGACCGCGCACGACTCCTCGGTGCGACTGCGCAAGCGCCGCGCGAAAGCCAAGGCCGCCCGCAGGCAGCGCAAGCGGACCCGCTAGCTGAGCACGCGGCAGCTCGCGCCCAGGTGCGCCGGCGGCAGCGGCGCTAGCGCCAGGGGGTGTGGCCGACGCGACGTGTGCTCCTCGCCCTCGTGCGCACCCGCCGGGGAGCTGGCGGAGAGGCGGAGCCGTGGGGCCCCCGCCGGGGCCTCGGCGGCCGCGGCGTGCGGGGGTGCGGATCGAGAGGTCCTCCCGGTAGCACCTTCGACCCTCCGTCTTCTTCGGAGGAGTCGGGGACGTCCTCCTGGCGCATCGCTTCGTCGTTGCGGATCGGAATCCACAGCATCAGCCCGGCGATCGGGAGCTTGACGAGCGCGGCGAACGTCAGGATCCATGCCCACAGCGGCATCCCGCGATGGTACTACTGGAACGTGGGATCGCAAGTCCAGGCTTCGCTCGATGTCCTCTCCCGGGAGCTCTCGGGTTGCCGGCGCTGTCCCCGGCTGGTCGCCTGGCGCGAGCAGGTCGCGCGCGAGCGGCGGGCGGCGTTCGTCGAGGAGGAGTACTGGGGTCGCCCGGTCCCGGGCTTCGGCGATCCGCGTGCGCGGCTGCTCCTGCTGGGGCTCGCGCCCGCTGCCCACGGAGCCAACCGCACGGGCCGGATGTTCACCGGGGATCGCTCGGGGGATTTCCTGTTCGCCGCTCTGGCTCGAACCGGGATGGCCAACCAGGCCACCTCCCGGACTCGTGGCGACGGGCTCGCGCTGCGGGACGTGTGGGTCGCGGCGGCCGTCCGCTGCGCCCCGCCCGGCAACCGCCCCCTGCCGGTGGAGCGCGACGCATGCTTGCCGTGGAGCGTTCGGGAGATAGGCCTGCTGAGCGAGCTCCGTGTGATCGTCTGCCTCGGCGCGTTCGCATGGACCGCCGGCCTGCGCCTGACGGAGGCGCTCGGAGCCTGGACCCGGGGGCGCGGCGCGGCCCCCCGGTTCGGTCACGGGGCGGAGCTCGCCGGGGAGCGCTACGTCCTGATCGGCTGCTACCACCCCAGCCAGCAGAACACGTTCACGGGCAGGCTCACGGCGCCGATGCTCGATGCCGTCCTCGAGCGCGCCAGGGCGTTGGCCGCCGTCCCGCCCCGGGGAGTGGGCCATCGGTCCAGACGCCCTCCCGGCGGGGTCGGAGGAGCGCTAGAGTTCTAGAACATGCCCGTGGCCTGGCGGCCGCGGGGAAAGCACCCCGCCGCAGCAGGCGGGGCCACGGCCGGGGAGAATCCGATGAGGAGCGTGATCGCAGCGACACTGGCGGCGGTTGCGACGCTCATCGCCGCGAACGTGATCGGCGTGGCCGCGGCAGAAGCACCGACCGGGTCCCCTGCCCGCACGGTCGCCGTCGAGGGCGTGGCCACCGTCCCGATCGAACAGGGCGCCAGCGCCGCTGCGGCGAGGGCCGCCTACCGCCAGGGCATGGCCGGAGCCGTGGCCGACGGCCAGCAGAAGGCCGAATTCCTGGCGGGCAAGGCCGGAGCGACGCTCGGAAACGTCCAGAGCATCGTCGAGGGTGGCGGGTGGATCACGTGCATAGGCGCAGACGCCTACGTGGAATACGAAGGCGAACAGCCCGACGTGGGGTCGACGTCGGTCGGCACCGTGGTACCACTGGCCTCCGGCACGGCCGGAGCGCCGACCCCGGGCAGGCCGTCGCTGAAAAAACGGCCGAAGCACCCGGGCGCGGCGCACAAGGCGAGCACGAGCACATGCTCTCTGAGCGCCACCGTGTCGCTCGTCTACGCGATCTCGTGATCGCGTAGACGAGCCACAGGGGCCACGCGGCGGGGGTCCTCGCGGCTGGCTAACCTGGTGGCGTGGCCTACACGACCGCCGACGCCAGGGCCCAGGTGCTCGACTCCGTGGCCGAGGCCGCGGACGAGCTCGGAGAGGCGCTCACGGCGCTGAGCGGGGCGTATGAGGGGGTCGACGAGCAGACGGGCGAGAGACTCGAGGAGGAGATCTTCCGTCCCGTCCAGATCGCCTACGGGCGGGCCAAGCGCACCTACGCGGAGTTCGCCGCCCGCCACGAGCTGCCCGGGCGGAGCTTCGAGTCCGCCGCGCCGTGGGCCCCCGCCACGGGGGTGAGGGGTCTGCTCGACGGAGCGCTCGCGGCCGTGCAGCGAGCCGACGGCACGCTGGCCACGCTCCAGGACTCGATGCTCCCGATCGAGGTCGGCGATCCGCCGCTGCGGGCCGGTCTCGAGCAGATCCGCGAGCTCATCGGCGAGGTCGGGCCGCGCACGAGGGCGCTCGAGCGCACCCTCGGGCGCTAGGGGAGTCCTGCGGCGGGGGTGGCGCCGGTCAGGCGACCGGCGCCCCGTTGGCGGTGAGCGTGACCTCGATGTTCCCGCGGGTGGCGTTCGAGTACGGGCAGACCTGGTGTGCGGCCCTGACGAGCTCGACGGCCGTCGCCTGATCGGATATCCCGGGGAGCGTCACGTGCAGCCCGACCCCGATCTCGAAGCCTCCCTTGCCGTCGGGCGAGAGCGAGACCTCGGAGTCGATCGCCGCGTCCCCCGTCTCCGTCTTGGCACGCCTGGCGACGACGCCGAGGGCGCCCTCGAAGCATGCGGCGTAGCCGACGGCGAACAGCTCCTCGGGGTTGGTTCCGCCGCCGGGACCGCCCATCTCGGCGGGCAGTCGCAGATCGACGTCGAGCTCGCCGTCGCTGCTGTGCCCGTGCCCCTCGGCGCGTCCTCCCGTCACGTGGGCCTTCGCTGTGTAAAGGGTGTTCGCCATCGTCCACCTCCTCGGGTTGTGCGATCGAGGGCCATCCTAGCCACGGGACGCCGGGCAGGGTGACCGCGCCGTCCGTGACGGAGCGTGTGACGATCGTGTTTCAGACTCCGGAATGGGCGATACTCGCTGGGATGTCGCATCTCGTGAGCAACCGACAGGATGGCGTGGATGGCTCTCTGCGGTGAGTGTGGCGTGGAGAACCCCCCGGGGGCGCGCTTCTGCATGGGCTGCGGAGCTCCGCAGCAGCGCCGCTGCGGCGCGTGCGGGGCGCCGGCGATGCCACAGGCGCAGTTCTGCGTCTCCTGCGGCGCACGCGTGGACGGCCAGGAGCTTGCGGTCGAGGCGACGGCTCCCGCCCCCCCGCCGCCGCCCGAGGCGGGCCGGGAGCGCGCGCACCAGTCGCTGGACGAGCGGCGCACGGTGACCGTGCTGTTCGCCGATCTCTCCGGATACACGGAGATCGCCGAGAAGCTCGATCCCGAGTCGGTCAAGCGCCAGCTCGAGCGGATCCTCGAGCGGCTCGGGGAGGAGGTCGAGCGCTACGGCGGGTACGTCGACAAGTTCATCGGCGACAACGTGATGGCGATCTTCGGGGCCCCCGTGGCACACGGCGACGACGCCGAGAGGGCGGTCCGCGCCGGCCTCGGGATGCAGGAGGCGATGGGCGAGATCAACCTGCCGATCGCCCGCCAGCACGGCGTCACGTTCGAGCTGCGGGTGGGGATCAACACCGGGGAGGTGCTCGCCGGTCGCGTGGGCGAGGGCTACACGGTGATCGGGGACAGCGTCAACGTGGCCTCCAGGCTGCAGGCGGCAGCCAATCCCGGGAGCGTCACGGTCGGCGAGAGCACGCATCGGGCGACGAGCGAGGCGATCGAGTATCGCCCGCTCGGGGAGCCTCTGGAGCTGAAGGGGAAGTCCCAGCCGGTGTACGCGTGGGAAGCCCTCGGAGCGCTGGCGAGCGCCTCGGCGACCGAGCCGGCGGGCGCCCCTTTGGTCGGCCGCCGCACGGAGCTCGGGCAGCTGCACGAGCTGCTCGACCGCGTGCAGCGCAGGCGCAGCCCTCATCTGGTCACCGTGATCGGCGAAGCGGGGGTCGGCAAGTCGCGGCTGCTGCGCAAGTTCGAGGACGAGCTGGCCTTGCGCGCGGTGGCGCCCCGGGTATGTCACGGGCGCTGCCTGCCGTACGGCTCGAGCATCGTCTACTGGCCGCTCGGGGAGGTGATTCGAGCGGAGTGCGCGATCGTCGATGCCGATCCGCCCGAGGCCGCCTGGCAGAAGCTCTCCAGCCGGCTGGGCGAGCTGCTCGACGACGGCGTGCCGGAGGGAGGGCGCTCGTCGGCGGGGAAGGCCGCCCTCGTCGGGCGTCTGCTCGGGATCGAGGCGCCCGGAGAGCCCGGCTCGGTGGGCGAGCGGGACGCCCAGGCGGCCAGGGAAGCATCCTTCGCGGCGGTGCGCTCCTTCGTCGAGGGCCTCGCACGCGACCGGCCGGTGGTGATGGTGTGGGAGGACATCCACTGGGCCGACGAGGGCATGCTCGACCTGATCGAGCACCTCGTCCAGTGGGTGCGGGCGCCGGTGCTGCAGATCTGCCTCGCGCGGGACGAACTGCTCGAGCGGCGGGCGGGGTGGGGAGGGGTGCGCCGCGACGCCACCACGCTGTTCCTCGACCCGCTCGGCGAGCGGGAGACGAGGGAGCTGATCACCGCGCTGCTCAGGGCGGACGGCGGAAAGGACAGCGTGATCTCGGCGATCGCCGAGCGGGCGGAGGGCAACCCCCTGTTCGCCGAGGAGATGGTGCGTCGCCTGTCCGAGGAGGACGGCGCGAGCGCTGCCGAGCTGCCCTCGACGGTCAAGGGCCTGCTCGCGGCGCGGCTCGACGCGCTTGAGCCGTTCCAGCGGCGGCTGCTGTCGCACGCGGCGGTCGTCGGGCGGACCTTCTGGGAGGGGGCGCTCGCCGCCGTCGCGGCGGAGGAGGGCGGCGACCTGCAGGCGGCCCTCGGCGGCCTTCGCGAACGGGACCTGCTCGTCGCCGGGGAGGGCAGCGCGCTCGCGGGGGAGCCCGAGCTGGCGTTCAAGCACGCTCTCATCCGTGACGTCGCCTACGAGATGCTGCCGAA
>DATFZP010000042.1:0-2091 GCA_035314405.1 Solirubrobacteraceae bacterium
GATCGCGGCGCCCTGCAGACGAGCCTTGACCAGATCGAGAACCTCGAGCAGCGCCTTGGGGTCCGGGACCTCCACCATCGCCGTGAGCACGGTGGCGCCGTCGAGGTCCTCGGCCCCCGCGACGAGCGCGTCGATGTCCACCGCGGCACGGCCGTCGGCGGTCGCACCTGCCTTCAACGCCCGCTCGAGTCGCCTGCGCTCCTCGCCGAGGCGCCTCACGGCATCCGCCGCGTCCTCGGGACGCGTGCGCAGCTCCTGGCCGATCTCGACCAGCTGCCTGTCGCGCTCACGCAGCAGCTCGACGGCCGGAGGCCCGGTGACCGCCTCGATGCGGCGCACGTTGGCCGAGCTGGAGGTCTCGCTGAGGATCCGGAAGACGCCAATCTCCGCGGTCGAGCGCACGTGAGTACCCCCGCACAGCTCCCGCGAGTACTCCCCCTCCCCGATCTCGACCATGCGGACGACGTCCCCGTACTTCTCGCCGAACAGCGCCATCGCCCCAAGACGTCTGGCCTCCTCCAGCGTCGTGGTGATCGGACGGACGGGATCGTTGCGGGCGATCCACCCGTTGACCCGGTCCTCGACGTCACGGAGCTCCTCCGCGCTGAGACCGTGGCCGTGGCTGAAGTCGAATCGCAGCTTGTCGGGGCCGACGTAGGAGCCGGCCTGACGGACGTGGGTGCCGAGCCGCTCGCGGAGGGCCGCCTGCAGTAGGTGGGTGGCCGTGTGGTTGCACTCGGTGGCCCGCCGGGCGAGGTGGTCCACCCGCGCCACGACGTGCTCCCCGGCCCGCAGATCGCCCTCCTCCATGATCACCTCGAGCGCCTGATCGCCGCCGACCCGGAGCACGTCGGCCACGCGAGCGCGGCAATCCCCCTCCTGGCATTCGATCGCTCCGACGTCGGCGACCTGTCCGCCCCCTGCGAGATAGAAGGGGGACTCGGCGAGCTTGACGTGCAGACGCGCGCCGGCGGTAGCGCCGGCGCCGTTGCCCCCGTTCGAGTCCGAGGCCACGACGGGCTCGACCGCCAGCACGGTGGTCCGCTGGACCTCCGTCTCATACCCCGTGAAGCGGGTTACCGGCGCATCCTCCAGGGAGCCGTGGGGAGCGGCGCCGGGTGCGGCCGCGGTGGCGGCGACCGAGCGCCCGGTGCTCGCCCGGCTGCGGGCGCGCTGTCCCTCCATCAGCTGCTCGAAGTCGCCCTCTACCGAGAGGCCGGCCTCGGCCAGCAGCTCGACGCTCATCTCATATGGAAAGCCGTCGGTGTCGTGGAGGCGGAAGACCGCGGCGGCGGGCACCGAGGAGCGCCCCTCCGAGAGGGTCTGCTCGATCAGCTCGTTCAGCGTGGCGAGCCCTTGGGCGAGCGTGCGCCCGAAGCCCTCCTCCTCGGCGGAGAGCCACATGTCGGTGGAATCCCGGTGCTCGACGAGCTCGGGGTAGGCACCCCCCATGATCGCCCTCACGCGCTCGGCATAGCGGACCAGGAAGCCCGGGGCGAGCTCCAGGGCGCGGCCGTGCTGGATCGCGCGACGCATCACCCGCCGCAGCACGTAGCCGCGATCCTCGTTCGACGGGACCACCCCGTCGGCCGTCAGGAAGGTCATCGCCCGGGAGTGGTCGGCGAGGATGCGCAGCGAGCGATCGGAGGCGGCGCCTTCGCCGTAGAAGGCGCCCGAGAGCTCCTCCCCGAGTTCGATCAGGGGTAGGAACTGGTCGGTCTCGAACACCGACTCCTTGCCCTGCAGGATCGCCGCCATCCGGTTGAGGCCGAGCCCCGTGTCGATGTTCTTGGCCGGCAGCGGCTCGAGCCCGCTGCGCCCGTCGGGTCCGGGCCGCTGGTCGTACTGCATGAAGACGAGGTTCCAGTACTCCAGGAAGCGCTCGTTCTCCCCGCCCGGAAGGTCCTCGGCGCGCCCGTACTCGAGGCCGCGGTCGACATAGAGCTCCGAGCAGGGGCCGCAGGGACCGCTCGGGCCGGCCTGCCAGAAGTTCTCCGAGCGGGGGCATTCGACGATCCGCTCGCGGGTAACGCCGATCTCCAGCCAGCGCTCGATCGCCTCGACGTCCGGTCCCAGGCCGAGTTCCTCGTC
>DATFZP010000043.1:0-2392 GCA_035314405.1 Solirubrobacteraceae bacterium
TCCTCAACGTCGAAGAAGTGAAGGTCGACTGGGTCATCGGATCCGGTCAGGCGCCCCTGATCGTGGTGATCGTGATCGCGCTGCTCGTGGGGATCGTCATCACCTATCTGGCCGAAAGGGTGAACCGCAGGCGCCGGTAGCCCTCGCTGGCGTGCTGTCAGTGGAGCACCACCCGCATCGCCAGGATTGCGAGGCCCATCGCGAGGCCGACGGTCGCCTCGAGCACGAGCTCTCGAGGCGTCGAGCGGGCGCGCACGCCGGCGATCACCTCCAGCGCCACGATGCACACGATCGCGCTCCACAGGGCCGCTGCCACTGCCGTGGACCGGCTCGCTCCGGCAGCCCACGCCACGGCGAGGGCGAGCAGCGGGATCGCGGCTCCCCGCAGCAGCTGCAGGTCATCGCCCAGGGCCGTCAGGAGCGTCCGCGCGGTCAGGTGCTCGCGGGCGCTGAGCCGTCGCCCGAGCACTCCCGCGTAGGAGTGCAGCAGCCAGTACAGGCACGCGGCGATGATGCCCGCGACCTCGGTGTCGAGGAGGCTGTCCTGCCGTTCGTTCTCCACCGCCACGAGCGCCGCGATCGCGATCAGGCCGTAGACCGCCCCCGTCGGGTTCTCCTCGGGGACGAACCACTCGACGAAGCGCTCGAGCGCTCCCCGGGGCTCCCGATCGGGGGCCGGAGCGTGCTCGTCAGATGCGGGGGGCTCGGCCGTTGCGATCGGGGGATTATCCGTCGCCGACACGCTGCGGGCGGCCACGGTAGCCTTGCCGGTCAGTGGAGGACGGCGTTCCGAGGGTCAGGCTCCGTCAGGCCGTGCTCGTGGCAGGGGAGCTCGACCCTGTCGCCTCCGAGCTGCGGCGTGCCCTCGCCCTCGGGGAGCCCTTCAACGACCCGGGAGTCGCCGAGTTCGGGCTGGTCAACGCGGTGTTCGCGGTCGGGGACTGCTTCCTGGAGGTGATAGCTCCGACTCGCCCGGGGACAGCCGCCGGGCGCTACCTCGAGCGCCACGGCGGCGACGGCGGCTACATGTTGATCTTCGACGTCGAGCAGCTCGAGGAGGCGAGGGAGCGTGCGGCCGGGATCGGCGCGCGGGTCGTCTGGCAGATCGATCTCCCGGACATCTCCGGCACCCACCTGCACCCCGCCGACATGCGCGGGGCGATCGTCTCGATCGACCGCTCCAACCCCTACGGCAGCTGGCGCTGGGGAGGCCCCGACTGGGTGGGGCGCACCGGTGTCGGCGCCCCCGGGCGCCTGGCCGGGGTGACCGTCGCGGTCGCGGACCCCGCCGGGGTGGCGGCGCGATGGGGGGAGGTCCTGGGTGTCCGATCCGATGCCGAGGAGGAGCCGGTGCTGCGTCTGGACGGCGGGGAGGTCCGCTTCCGGCCCGCCTCCTCCGAGGGCGAGGAAGGGCTCGTGGAGATCGCCCTCGAGGTTCCACCCGAGCTGCGGGCAGGGCAGGAGACCGTCGAGCTCGGAGGAGTGCGACTGCGGCTGCAGGACGCGCGCTAGCCGGCGAGGCCCGCGAACCGGGGCTCGCGGCGCTCGAGGAAGCTGTTGACCCCCTCGAGGAAGTCGGGGGCCGTGAAGGACTCCACCATCAGCCGGTCGGCCTCGGCGGTCGACACCGCGAGATCCCTGTCGAGATCGGTGTAGACCTGGCACTTCATCGTCGCCATGCTCGCCGGGGAGCAGTGGACGGCCAGCTCGCGGCCGTATGCGAGGGTCGAGTCGAGCAGCTGCTCGGGCGCCACGACGCGGTTGACGAGCCCGAGCGCGAGCGCCTCCTCGGCGAGCACCACGCGACCGGAGAGCAGCAGGTCGAGCGCGCGCGCCGGACCGACCAGGCGGGGCAGGATCCACGAGATGCCGTGCTCGGCCACGAGGCCCCGGCGGGCGAAGGCTGTCGTCAGCTTGGCTCCCTGCGAGGCGAATCGCACGTCGCACATAAGCGCCTGCACGAGGCCGATCCCTGCGCACGCCCCGTTGATGGCCGCGATCACCGGCTTGGAGATCGAGTGCGGGAGGCTCTGCGGCCTGCGCTCCGCGGCGATCGCCTCCTCCGAGGGCCCGCCGTCCCCGAGTTCCTGCAGCGCCTGCATGTCGGCGCCGGCGCAGAAGCCGCGGCCGGCACCGGTGACGACTATCACCCTCACCTCCGCTTCGCGGCCGCACTCCTCGAGCATGTCGAAGTAGAGCGTCTCCATCTCGTCGGTCCAGGCGTTCAGCCGGTCGGGCCGGTTGAGGGTGAGCACCGCCACCCCCTGCTCGACGTGCTTGAGGACCACCTCGCTCATCGTCCCTCCCTCTCCGCCGCGTTCATTCCACGCGAGCCTACACCTCCGTCACGTACGCTGCCTGGCGTGGATGACCCGATCGAGCGGCTGCTGGG
>DATFZP010000044.1:0-4399 GCA_035314405.1 Solirubrobacteraceae bacterium
GCATCTCCTCGCCGAACGAGAGCTTCACCGGCACCTGGAACGCCAGCGGAGAAGAAATCGTGCCGGCGACCAACAACGAACACCGGCAGTTCACATGTCCCGGCGGGAAACTGTCAGAGGCCGTCGGAGCTGGCCAGCCGAAACTGTTCGTCAATCCGATGGGCGAAAGCTTCGTTCTGAAGATGGCCGTCGCCGGCGCCGGCGAATACGGCGACTGGAGCAACTGCCTGTTCCCCGAAGGAGGCGCCTTCCTTGGCCACACCTTCTGGAACGACGAGGAGACGCCGACCGGGCCGTTCTCCGGTGAAATCACGATCACCAAGGCCGACCTCGCACAGGAAACGACCAAGGCGATCTCGCCGACCCACTCGCAGCTTCCGACGGGCAGCTGCGAAGCCCCCAACGCGGGCGGCTCGAAATTCGTCGCCGCCAACGAATGCACCTCCAGCTTCAACTGGACCGGGACGGTGATCATCGAACCACGATGCGAACACGTCACGACCGGCAAGGGCTACTCGGGCCTGTCGGCGACGATGAAAGCGGACCTCGGCAGCCTCTACGCAAAGCTCAAATCCGAAAAGGCCTGTTTCCACTTCACGATCGGCACGCGCAGCCGCTCAGAACAGGAAGACCTCTATGACCGCTGGCACGCGATCGCCGACGGCGCCGAGAACAAGCCCCCGGCCCAGGTCGAAAAAGAACTGAAAAAGGCCGGCTTCGCGCAGCAGCCCGAAGGCTGGGAACCGGACGGCACCGCCAAGGGCGGCCCGGCGATGCCCGGCCACTCCCGCCACGAGAGCTCTGAAGCCGCCGACATCACCGTCGTGTATCCGCCCAAGTACGAACCCGACACCGCCCGCTTCCACGCCGCGGCGGCGTCGGCCGGCCTGTGCGGGCCGCCGGCCAGCGACAAAGTCCACGTCGAGCTCCCGTACAAGAAGAAAGGCCAGACCGTGGCCACCTGCCACTTCGGCTGAGCGCGGACCTCGGGCGGGATCGGCCGGCGGCTAGCCTTGAGGGGTGGCGCCCGCCGGAATCAGCCACCTCGACCTCGTCGTCTCCTCGATCGATCGCAGCCTCCCGTTCTACCGCGAGCTGCTGGAGCCGCTCGGCTACACGAGGCTGCGGGAGATCGTCGGCGAGCGCGGTGAGATGATCACCTACCTCTCGATCCCGGGCCGCTTCGAGGGCTCCCTCGGGCTTCGTGAGGCGCAGAGCGCCGGCCCTGGCGCTCTCCACGACCGCTACCGGGTGGGCGTGCACCACGTCTGCTTCAACGCGCCCTCGCGAGCCATTGTGGACGACCGCTGGGCGTGGCTGCGCGAGCGGGGCGCGACGGTCGAGAGCGAGCCGCGGGAGTACGGGCACACCCCGGGCTACTACGCCGTCTTCTTCCATGACCCCGATGGGATCAAGCTCGAGCTCGTGCACCGGCCGTGAGTCCTGCCGAGGTGATCGACGCCGGGGCGCGACCCGGAGGGCCGAAGGGCGCGGCGACGGAACGGCTGAAGGGCGCGGCTAAGTACGGAAGGGACGAAGCCGCGGGCAAGTAAGATCCAGCAGCCTGAAACTGCGACCGAGGGGCGTCCGCGGACAATGAATCCATCCCACGAGGGCTTCGACTTCGACTGGCTCGTCATCGGCTCCGGCTTTGGCGGCAGCGTCTCCGCGCTGCGTCTGACCGAGAAGGGCTACTCGGTGGGAGTGCTGGAGTGCGGCCGTCGCTTTGCCGACCACGAGTTCCCGAGCTCGACCGCGGATCTCAAGCGCTACTTCTGGAGCCCCCGACTGGGGATGAAGGGGATCTTCCGCCTGACGACGTTCAAGGACGTCTCGGTGGTGTCGGGCTGCGGGGTCGGAGGGGGAAGCCTCGGCTACGCCAACACGCTCTACGTGCCTCCGAGGCGGTTCTTCGAGGATCCCCAGTGGGCGCAGATGGAGGACTGGGAGACGACGCTGGCCCCCCACTACTCCGAGGCGCAGCGGATGCTCGGAGTGGTCGAAAACCCTCACGACGACCCGGCCGACCAGCTCCTGAAGGAGCTCGGCGAGGAGCTGGGGGTGGGCGACAGCTACAAACACACACCGGTGGGCATCTACTTCGGGGAGCCCGGCAAGACGGTCAGCGATCCCTACTTCGGCGGCGAGGGACCCGACAGGACCGGTTGCCACCTGTGCGGGCGCTGCATGGTCGGCTGCCAGCACGGGGCGAAGAACACGCTCGTGAAGAACTACCTCTACTTCGCCGAGAAGCACGGAGCACACGTGATGTCCGAGCGCACCGTCGTGGACATCCGGCCGATCGGCTCACCCGACGGCAGCGAGGGCTATGAGGTCGAAAGCGTCCGCTCGGGCGCATGGCTGTTCAAGGAGCGCCGGGTGCAGCGGGCGCGGGGAGTGGTCGTCTCGGCTGGAGCGCTCGGCACGAACAAGCTCCTGCAGCGATGCCGGCTGAGCGGATCGCTGCCACAGATCTCCTGGCGGCTGGGGGAGCTCGTGCGAACCAACTCGGAGTCGATCCTCGCGGTGACAGTCCCGGAGGACTACCCCGACGACCTCATCAAACGGGTGGCCATCACCTCGTCTGTGTATCCCGATCCGCACACCCACATCGAGACTGTCACCTACGGCGACGACGGCGACTCGATGCACCGTCTGTACACGCTCCTCGTCGGCGACGGAACGCGCCTGACACGGCCGCTGAAGCTGCTCACACAGACGCTGCTGCACCCGGGGCGCGTCGCCCAGGTGCTGTTCC
The DNA here is from genome assembly GCA_035314405.1 of Solirubrobacteraceae bacterium. Lineage (GTDB taxonomy): Bacteria > Actinomycetota > Thermoleophilia > Solirubrobacterales > Solirubrobacteraceae > Palsa-744. The sequence goes on from DATFZP010000044.1 coordinate 2,759, forward strand.
CCAGGCGCTGGTCGCGGAGGACGATCATCATCCTCGTGATGCAGACGCTCGACAACGCGATCGCCCTGCGTCCCCGCAAAGGCCCCCTCGGCTCCTTCTGGCTGCAGACCGAACAGGACCCCGAGCGGCCCAACCCGACGTTCATCCCCGTGGCCAACCAGGCGGCCGAATGGTTCGCCAAGCGGACCGGCGGGATCGCCCAGAGCTCTCTCATGGAGGCGCTGTTCAACATCCCCACCACCGCCCACATCCTCGGCGGAGCCGTGATCGCCCCCGATCCGAGCCGGGGCGTGGTGGACGCCCGCCAACGGGTCTTCGGCTACGAGAACCTGCTCGTCTGCGACGGGTCGGCGATTCCCGCCAACGTCGGCGTGAACCCGTCCCTGACGATCACCGCTCTGGCCGAGCACGCGATGACCCACGTCCCCGTGGCGGCCGCCGCGGCCGGGGCCTCCAAGCAGCCTCTCGCGACGGCCTCATAGCCTAGTCGGAGGGCCCCTCCGGCGGGCCGCACTCATCGGCCGCCGTCAGAGCGGCGATGTCTTCGACGCCGGGCGCCTCGAGCTCTCGGTTGACCCAGAGCTGGGCGGCGAGCCGCGGCGCGGCTCAGCGCGCCCCGCCGGCCATCGCCGGGAGGATCACGAGCGTGTCGGAGTCGCCGACGGACGTGTCGAGGCCGTCGAGCACGCGGACGTCCTCGTCGTTGAGGTAGACGTTGACGTAGCGGTTCAGCTCGCCCTCGGCGGAGAACAGCTGGCTCTCGGTGGCGGGGTGGGTGGAGGCGAGGTCGCGCAGCACCTCTCCGACGTTCCCACCGGAGGCCCCCACTTCCTTCTCCCCTCCCACCGATGCCCGCAGCACCGGGGGTATCTTGATCGTCGCCATCTTCTCCAGACTACCCGGCGGCGGCGCAGAACGCCTCGTAATCGGGGAACACCCCGAGCTCCTCGTCGGTGATCTCCTGGGGGTCCCGCGAGCAGATCGGGCACTCGGGGTCGCGGTGGACCTTGACCTCCGTGAGCGTGGCCCCGAGGGCGTCGTAGAGGAGCAGGCGCCCGATCGCGGGGTCGCCGATGTCGAGGATCAGCTTGACGACCTCGGTGGCCTGGAGCAGGCCCATCGTGCCGGGCAGCACGCCGAGCACGCCGTTGGCGCCGCAGGAGGGCGCGAGCTCGGCCGGCGGCGGCTCGCGGAAGAGGCAGCGGTAGCAGGGGCCCTCATAGGGCTTGAACACCGACAGCTGGCCGTCGAAGCCGAGGATCGAGGCGGACACCACGGGGATCTTCAGGCGCACGCTGGCGTCGTTGAGCAGGTAGCGGGTGGGGAAGTTGTCGACCCCGTCGACGATCACGTCGTAGCCCTCGATGATCTCGATGATGTTCGAGGAGTCGATCCGCACCGGGTACTTGACGACATTCACGTCGGGATTGATCGCGTGTATCGACTCCTCGGCGGAGTCCACCTTGGGGATGCCGATGCGCTGGGTGGAGTGGATCACCTGACGCTGCAGGTTGGAGAGGTCGACGACGTCGTCGTCGACGATCCCGAGTGTGCCCACGCCGGCGGCGGCGAGGTAGAGGGCGGTGGGCGAGCCGAGGCCGCCCGCGCCGAGCAGCAGCACCTTGGCGTCGAGCAGCTTCT
>DATFZP010000045.1:0-2903 GCA_035314405.1 Solirubrobacteraceae bacterium
AGCGGTCGACACCGGGCATCGGTTAAGGTCCCGCGGGATGCCGGATCAGCCGAAGACCGCAGAGGACGTGAAGGCGTACGTCGGAGAACACGACATCCGCTTCATCCGCTTCTGGTTCACGGACATCCTCGGCCAGCTGAAGTCGTTCTCGATCAACGCGGCAGAGCTGGACGACGCGTTCGAGGCGGGGATGGGCTTCGACGGCTCGTCGATCACGGGCTTCAACGCGATCGAGGAGTCCGACATGATCGCGATGCCCGACCCCAACACGTTCGCGGTGCTCCCCTGGCGACCGGAGGAGCAGGGCGTCGGGCGGATGTTCTGCGACGTGATCACCCCCGAGCGGACCGCGTATGAGGGCGACCCTCGGCACGTGCTCAGGCGGGCGATCGAACGGGCGAGGACGATGGGCTTCGACACCTTCAACGTGGGTCCCGAGCTCGAGTACTTCCTGTTCCGCGACTCCCGCTCGACGGAGGTCCTCGACCAGGGGGGGTACTTCGACCTGACCACCCTCGATGCCGGCTCGGACGTGCGCAGGGAGACGGTGCTCGCGATGGAGCAGCTCGGCATCCACGTGGAGTACACACATCACGAGGTCGGCCCCTCCCAGCACGAGATCGACATGCGCTACGCGGACGCACTGAAGATGGCCGACGACTGCATGACATATCGGATCACCGTGAAGGAGTACGCGATGAAGTACGGGTGGCACGCCACGTTCATGCCGAAGCCCCTGTACGGCGAGAACGGATCGGGGATGCACACCCACCAGTCGCTGTTCAGCGGGGGCAAGAACGCCTTCTTCGATGCCGAGGACCAGTACTTCCTCTCGGACGTCGGCAAGGCCTTCATCGCCGGCCAGCTCAAGCACGCCCGGGAGATCTGCTCGATCTTCGCCCAATGGGTGAACTCCTACAAGCGCCTGGTGCCGGGCTTCGAGGCGCCTGTCTACGTCGCCTGGTCGCGGCGCAACCGCTCCGCCCTCGTGCGGGTGCCGCTCTATCACCCCGGCCGGGAGAAGGCGACCCGGATGGAGCTGCGCTGCCCGGACCCGGCATGCAACCCCTACCTCACGTTCGCCGTGCTCCTGCAGGCCGGGCTCGAGGGGATCGAGAAGGGCTACGAGCTGCCGGAGCCGATGGAGAAGAACCTCTACCACCTCTCCAGCGAGGAACGCAAGCGCCTCGGCGTCGAGCAGCTGCCGGAGAGCCTCGGGGAGGCGGTCGAGCTCACCGCGGAGTCAGAGCTCGTGCTGAGGACGCTCGGCGAGCACATGTTCAACCGCTACGTGGAGATCAAGCGCCAGGAGTGGGACGACTACCGGGTGCAGGTCACCAAATGGGAGCTCGACCGCTACCTGTCGATCCTCTAGTCCCCGGCGGCCGCCGGGGTGCTCGCACATGCGATCGGGCGGGCAGGGGAGAGGTACCAGTGCAGCGCCTGCAGCAGGTGTCCGAAGGCCGTCGGGTAGCGGGGCGCGATCTCGTAGGTTAGCCTCAGGACCGAGACCGCCCGGCGGCGGTAGTCCTCCTCGCCGGTCAGCTCGGATAGACGCAGAAGCCCGAGCGCGGCGCTCGAGGCGCCGGAGGGGATCGGGGAGTCCTCGAGGTCCTTGCGACGGGCTATGAGCGCTTCGCCGTCGACGGCGGTGGAGAAGAAGCCACCCCGCTCCGGGTCCGAGAAGCGAGCGATCATCTGCCCCGCGAGGGCGGTGGCCGCGCTCAGCCAGCGCTCCTGGCAGGTGGTTTCGAACAGCACGATGAGGGCCTCGAGCAGGAACGCGTGGTCCTCGAGATAGGCGTCTATCTTCGCCCGCCCGTCGTTGTAGCTGCGCAGCAGCCGCCCATGGTCGTCGTGCAGCTCGTCCAGCAGGAAGTCGGCGCAGCGGGTGGCGGCGTCGAGATAGCGGGGCTCGCCGAGTGCCACGCCTGCGTCGGCCAGGGCGCAGATCATGAGGGCGTTCCAGCTGGTCAGTCGCTTGTCGTCCAGCGCCGGGCGATCGCGACGCCCGCGGGCCGCCAGCAGCCGTGATCGGATGCGGGCGCGGGCGGGTCCATCAGGGCGGGTGGGGCGGTCCTGCAGGACGTTCCGCCCCGGCCGGGGGTCGTGGGGGTCCTCGAAGTTGCCGGCGTCGCTCGCCCCGAACCACGCGAGCGCCGCGTCGGCGTCCTCACCGAGGAGCTCCCGGATCTCCTCCACCGTCCACACGTAGTAGCGACCCTCGGCTCCTTCGGAGTCGGCGTCCAGGCCCGAGTAGAAGCCGCCCTCGGGACCCGTCATCTCCCTCAGCACCCACTCGAGCGTGTCGACGCTGACCTCTCTCAGGCGCTCGTCGCCCGAGGCCTGCCAGCCGTGCAGGTAGGCGCGGGCCAGGAGGGCGTTGTCGTAGAGCATCTTCTCGAAGTGGGGGACCGTCCAGGCGGCGTCCACGCTGTAGCGGGCGAAGCCCCCGCCGAGGACATCGTGGATCCCCCCGTCCGCCATCGCGTGCAGCGAGCCGAGGGACATCGCCCGCTCGCCCCTCAGGAGCAGGAACTCGATCGCCGAGGCGTGGGGAAACTTCGGCCCGGTCGGCCCACCGCTGAAGCCGCCGTGGCGGGGGTCGTAGGCGGCGGTGATCCCGGCGAGGGCGTCCTGCAGCGCGCCCTCGAGGATCGGGCGGGTCGAGGGCAGCAGCCTGGCGCCCCCCGAGAGGCGCTCGCGCAGACGCTCCCCGTGCTCCCGGATCTCCTCGCTGTTGGCGCTCCAGGACTCGCTGATCGCCTGCAGCACCTGGGTCCACGCGGGCATCCCGTGGCGTGGCTCGGGCGGGAAGTAGGTACCCCCGTAGAAGGGCACCTGCTCCGGCGTCAGAAACACGTTCAGCGGCCACCCGCCACGGCCGGTCAAGCCCTGAACGG
>DATFZP010000046.1:0-3200 GCA_035314405.1 Solirubrobacteraceae bacterium
CCCCGCTGTTGCTCGTGCTGGTCGGGTGGCAGCTGTGGGACAGGCAGCTGCACTGGAGGGACGTGGCGATCTTCGTGGTCCTGTACGTGCCGATCGGTCTCGGGGTGACGGTCGGCTTTCACCGTCTGCTCACACACCGCAGCTTCAAGACCTCCCCCTGGATGAGGGGGCTGCTCGGGATCCTCGGCACGATGGCGGTCGAGGGACCGGTGATCTCGTGGGTGGCCGACCACCGCAAGCACCACGCCTACTCGGATCGCACCGGGGATCCCCACAGTCCCCACGTGGACCGTGGGGGCGGCTGGCGGGGCGCGCTGCGGGGGCTCGGCCATGCCCACGTGGGCTGGCTGTTCGAGCACACCCAGAGGGGCTCCCGGGAGCGCTTCGCCCCCGACCTGATCGCCGATCCGGTGATCGCGTTCGTGGACGCGACGTTCGTGCTGTGGTCGCTCGTCGGCCTGGCGATCCCGTTCGGACTCGGGGTCCTGCTGGGAGGAACCGTCGCGGCGGGCCTCGACGGGCTGCTGTGGGGAGGTGTCGTGAGGGTGTTCGTGCTGCACCACGTGACCTACAGCATCAACTCCCTGTGTCACTTCTTCGGGCGGCGGCGCTTCCTCACCGAGGATCACTCCCGCAACCTCCTGTGGCTGGCTCCGCTCTCGTTCGGGGAGGCGTGGCACAACAACCACCACGCGTTCCCGACGTCGGCGTTCCACGGCATGGGCCGCACGGAGATCGACCCGTCGGGACTCCTCATCACCGGGCTCGAGAAGGCCGGGCTGGTCTGGGACGTGGAGCGGGTCAGCGAGCAGCGGCGGGCCTCCAAGGCGGTCACGGCCTGAGCGCTCCCCGCCGGCGCCCGCCGTGGGAGGATTGGCGGCATGAGCGAGCGCGCTCGGCTCGGGGTCGATCTCTCCCTCCCGTCCGGAAGGGAGAGGCGATGGATGCCGACGCTCGCGGCGGGGCTGTCGATCGGGGAGTACGTGCGCTCGCTCGTGCGACGGCTCGCGTTCCTCGCGGCGGTCCTGGTCGTTGCGATCTGGGCGCTGACGGGGCAGGGTTACTTCTGGCCGGCCTGGGTGTGGCTCGGGCTCGGTGTGCTGGTGCTGCTCGACGGCACCGCCGGATGGGCCTGGAGGAAGCCCCCCGGGGCCGTCCGGAGGGTGGCGAGCGTGTGGGCGCTCGTCGGGGCGGGGGCGGCGATCCTGATGGGCACGTGGCTGCTCACGTGGCTGCTCGCCGGCGTGAACGCCTTCTGGCCCGCGTGGGCCCTGTTCGGTCTCGCCACCGCCGGTAGCGCCTACTCGCTGGTGGCCCTGCACGACCGAGTGCTCGTGGCGCACGGCCGTCGGGCCCTGAGGGCGAGGATCGACATGCTGACGCGCACCCGTCGCCAGGCGGTCGACGCCCAGGCGGCGGAGCTGAGGCGGATCGAGCGGGACCTCCACGACGGGGCCCAGGCCCGCCTCGTGGCCCTCACGCTGCAGCTCGGCCGGGCCGAGATGCGCTCGCAGGAGCAGCCGGAGATCCGGGGCCTGATCCAGGGCGCCCAGCAGGAGGCTCGTCTGGCGATCGCCGAGCTGAGGGATCTCGCCCGGGGGATCGTCCCGCCGCTGCTCGCCGACCGGGGCCTGGCGGCGGCGGTGGAGTCGCTGGCCGGGCGTAACGGGCTGGACGCCACGATCGAGGCGGAGAGCCGACGAAGCCTGGCGCCGGCGGTGGAGAGCACCGCCTACTTCGTGATCGCGGAGGCGCTCACGAACGCGGCCAAGCACGCCTCGGCCGAGAGGACATGGGTGAGGATGACGGACGGGCCCGGGACGCTGGTGGTGGTGGTCCGGGACGACGGCTGCGGGGGCGCCGATCCCGAGGGCTCGGGGTTGGCGGGGCTGCGTGCACGGGTGGAGGCGCTCGACGGGAGCCTGCGGGTGGACAGCCCCCTCGACGGGGGAACCCTGGTGGAAGCGAGCCTTCCGTGCGGGTGGTGATCGCCGAGGACCTCGCCCTGCTGAGAGAGGGGCTCGTGGCGCTGTTGCGGGAGAACGAGATCGACGTCGTGGCCCAGGCGGAAGACGGTCCGGGGCTGTTGCGGGCGATCGCGGGCCACGAACCCGATCTGGCGATCGTGGACGTGCGCCTGCCCCCGACGTTCCGCGACGAGGGACTGCTCGCCGCGATCGAGGCTCGCCGCCGGCGCCCCGACCTCGGAGTGCTCGTGCTCTCCCAGTACGTCGAGACCGCCTACGCGAGCGACCTCGTCGGAGAGAACACGGGGGGCATCGGTTACCTGCTCAAGGAGAGGGTCGGGGACGTGAGGGCGTTCCTCGACGCGCTGCACCGGGTGGCGGCCGGGGGCACCGTCCTGGACCGGCAGGTGGTCACCCAGCTGCTCGCCCCCAGGGAGGACGCGGCGATGGATGGACTGCGTCACCTGACGGCCCGCGAGAGGGAGGTCCTCGAGCTGATGGCCGAGGGCCGATCCAACGCGGCGATCGCTGAGAGCCTGGTGGTGACGGGGGGAGCGGTGGAGAAGCACATCACCAACATCTTCGCCAAGCTCGATCTCCCGGCCTGCGACGACGACCACCGCCGCGTTCTGGCGGTGCTCGCCTACCTGAGGGTGGCCCAGTAGCGGGCTCTCCGCGCCGATCGCGGGCTCTCCGGCCCGGGTAGGCGCTCTCAGAAGACGGGAGTCTCCGAGTAGTCGCCGAAGACCTGTTGGAGGGACTCGACGATCTCCCCCTCGCTGGCGTGGGCGCGGGCGCAGGTGAGGAGAGGCTCCATCAGGTTGCGGTCCTCGTGGGCGGCGTCCTCCCTGAGGGCGGAGAGGGCCCGCTCGACGGCCGTCCCGTCGCGGCGGGCGCGGGAGGACTGCAGGCGATCGAGCTGCTTTCGCTCGAGGGCCGGGTCCACCCGGAGGGTGGGGATCGGCTGCTCGTCGGTGGCGAGGAAGCTGTTGACGCCGACGACGATCCGCTCGCCCGAGTCGATCTCCTGTTGGAGGGAGAAGGAGGAGTCGGCTATCTCCCGCTGGGGGAAGTTCGCCTTGACCGCCTCGACCATCCCGCCCAGCTCGTCGATCTTCTCGAAGTACTCGTAGCAGCGGCGCTCCATCTCATCGGTCAGGGCCTCGATGAAGTAGGAGCCGCCGAGGGGGTCGACGGTGTTGGTGACGCCCGTCTCGTGGGCGATCATCTGCT
>DATFZP010000047.1:0-3347 GCA_035314405.1 Solirubrobacteraceae bacterium
CCGCGTTCCTCTCGGCCCCCGGCCTGCAGCGACTGCCGTGCGTGCTCGAGACACCCGGAGTGAACCGGGAAGGCCCCTCCCGGGAGGAAGTCGCGTTCGCGGTCGCCCTGCGGGAGCGGGGCCTGAAGGCCCGAGCGGGCCGGTCGCGACGAGCGCGGCCCGCCCGCGGCTAGCCTGTCGCCGCTGAGGTGATCGGCCCGAGCACGTGCTCTAGCTCGGCACGGAGGGTGGCGGTGTGCTGGACCCTGTACTCCTCGCCCAGCCGCAGCCTTCGGGTCCCTGCGCTCGTGTCGACGTCGATCAGGACCTCGGCCCGGCCGGGAAACTCCTCGATCGTCTGCCTGAGCTCGTCGAGCGCGTCATGGGAGAGATCGCCGGCCGACACCCTCAGGCGGACCGGCTCGGCGTGGGCTCGCGCCGCCCTCTCGGCGCTGCCCGCCCGCTCGGCTGCCTGCGCGATCTCCTCCGGTGTCGGCGCGAAGGGCTCGACGCTCTGAACGACGACGCAGGTCTTTCCGGCTTCCTTGTGGTCGACCCGCCCCTTGACGATCACGATCTGATCGACGGCCAGAGCCGTCTCCCTGCCGGCGCCCCGGTCGTGCTCGGCGAGGGCCTTGCCGAAGACGAGCATCTCAACCGATCCCTCGAGATCGTCGAGGGTGGCGAACATCATGTGGTCGCCGTTGCGAGTGCGCACGCGCTTGGTCTCGGCGATGATCCCGCCGACCGTCACCCAGTCCTTGTCCCGGCGGTCGGCGAGAGCCGACAGCGGGCAGTCCACACGTGCGCGCAGCACGTCTCGGACCGCCTTCAGGGGATGGGCCGAGACGAACAGGCCGATCGCTTCCTTCTCCGCCGCAAGCAGCTCGGCCTGATCGAACTCCTCGGTGGGGATCGGCGGATGCACCGGTCGGGCGAGGCCGCCCGCCGGGGACGCCGCGCCCGCCACCCCGCCGCCGCCGGAAAGACCGGGCCCGGGCTCCTGCAGGTCGAAGATCGAGGCCTGCCCGATCAACGCATCCTGCTGGGCCTTCTGCCCTGCCGACTGCGCCTGCTCGAGCACCGCGAGCATGCCCTTGCGGCTCGCCCCCGTGGACCCGAGGGCGCCGCACTTGATCAGCGCCTCGATCGCCTTCTTGTTGACCGCACGGTTGTCCACCCGCTCGCAGAAGTCCCACAGCGACGTGAACGCCCCGCCCTCCTCACGAGCCCGCTGGATCGCGGCAACCGCCTGGTGGCCCACGCCCTTGACGGCGTCCAGGCCGAAGCGGATGTTGCCCTCCACGACGGTGAACTCGTGGTCTGAGAGGTTGACGTCGGGAGGCAGGATCTCGATCCCCATCTCCTCGCAGCGGGCGACGAAGAACGGGACCTTGTCCTTCGTGGACATCACGGAGGAGATCAGCGCGGCCATGTACTCGGGTGGGTGGTTGGCCTTCAGCCACGCAGTCCGATAGGAGATCAGCGCGTAGCAGGCGGCGTGAGAGCGGTTGAAGGAGTAGTCGGCCGACTTCTCGTTGGTCTGCCACAGGAACTCGATCACCTCGGGCCTCGTCCCCGACGCCCGGGCGCCATCCACGAACTCGGGCTTGAGCGCCCCCATCGCGGCGCGGTTCTTCTTGCCGATCGCCTTACGCAGGTCGTCGGCCTTGGCCCCAGAGAACCCGGCGAGCTCCTTGGCGATCTGCATCGCCTGCTCCTGGTAGAGGATCACCCCCTTGGAGGACTCGAGGATCCCCCGCAGGCGCTCATCCGGGTAGGAGATCGTGTCGGGGTTGCGCTTGCCCTTCGCGTACACCGGGATCTGGTCCATCGCCCCGGGTCGGTAGAGGGCGCCGAGCGCGACGAGGTCGTTGAACTCGTCCGGGCGGACCTTCTTGAGCGCCTCCCTCATGCCCTCCGACTCGAACTGGAAGACACCCGTGGAGTCTCCCCGGGCGAGCATCTCATACGTCTTGGCGTCGTCGAGCGGGAGCGTCGTCATGTCGGGACGCTCGCCGGTGGAGCGCTCGATGATGTCGAGCGCGTCCTCGATCACGTCGAGGTTGCGCAGCCCGAGGAAGTCCATCTTGAGGATGCCGATCGCCTCGATCGGCTTCATCGAGAACTGGGTCACCGTCCGGTAGGCCCGCTCGCCGCTCTCGTCGGTCCCGGCGTCGGCCAGCTGCAGCGGGACGATGTCGGTGAGCGGGCGATCCGCTATCACGACGGCGGCGGCGTGGATCGAGGAGTTGCGGACGATCCCCTCGAGGCCGCGGGCGACGTCGACGATCTGACGTGCGGTCGGGTCCTCGTCGCAGGCCTTGCGCAGCGGCTGTCCCTCCTTCAGGCACTCCTCGAAGGACGGCGCCCTCCCCATGATCGGGTCGGGGATCAGCTTCGCCAGGCGGTCGCCCGCGGCGTAGTCGAAGCCGAGCACGCGCGCGGCGTCGCGGGTGGCCGCGCGGGGGAACATCTTGCCGAAGGTGATGATCTGGGCGACCGACTCGCGGCCGTACTTGTCCGTCACGTAGCGCATCACCCGCTCCCGGCCCCGCACCGAGAAGTCGATGTCGATGTCCGGCATCGACACCCTCTCCGGGTTCAGGAAGCGCTCGAACAGCAGCTCGTAGCGCAGGGGATCGACGTCGGTGATCGCCAGGCAGTAGGAGACGATCGATCCCGCCGCCGATCCCCGACCTGGGCCAACGGCGATGCCGCTCTCCTTGGCGAACTTGACGAAGTCCCACACGATCAGGAAGTACGCGTTGAAGCCCATCCGGTCGATCACGTCGAGCTCCATCTCCATCCGCTCGAGGGCCTCGGCGGGAGGCGGGTCGCCGTAGCGCAGGCGCAGGCCCTCGTGCACGCGGGCCCTCAGGTACTCCTGCTCGGTCGTACCCTCCGGCGTGGGGTAGCTGGGGATTAGCTGCTTGCCCAGCTCGAGCTCCACCGAGCAGCGCTCGGCGATCTCCAGAGTGCTCGCGATCGCCTCGGGCCACTCGGCGAAGGCGGTGAGCATCTCCCCGCTGTCGCGGAGGTAGAACTCGTTCGTGTCGAAGGTCAGCTTCGGGGCTGCGATCGTGCTCTTCGTCTGCACGCACAACAGCGCCGTGTGATGGTCGTAGTCCTCCCGGCGCAGGTAGTGCACGTCGGCTGTGCCGACGATGCTGGCGCCGACCTCCCGGGCGATCCCCACGATCCCCTCGTTGCACTTCTCCTGCTCGGCCAGGCCGTTCTTCTGGACCTCGAAGTACACGTTCTCCGTCCCGAACACCCTCAGCAGATCGTCGGCGTGAGCGCGGGCATCGCCCGGTCGATCGGCGATCAGCCGCTGGCAGAAGCGGGAGGCCAGGCACCCCGTGAGC
>DATFZP010000048.1:0-7122 GCA_035314405.1 Solirubrobacteraceae bacterium
GCCCTACCTCCCGGCGAGCGCCGAGCGTCTGCTCGACGCTCTGGGCGCCCCCGACCTGTCGCTCGCCGGCGCGGGCCTGCAGACAGGGCGCGTGCGGCGGGTGAGCGCGATCGAGTCGCTGTTCCCCAAGGACTCTCCTGCCGACGGATCGTGATCGACTCACACACCCACCTGGACCTGTGCGAAGAGCCGAATGCGACCCTCGTGGAGGCCGCCGAGGCCGCCGGGGTCACGCGACTGCTGACGGTGGGGACGGATGGCGTGTCCTGTCGCGCCGCGCTGGCAGCCGCTGAGGACTTCCCCCAGGTCTACGCGGCGATCGGCCGCCACCCCAACTCGGCTCTCGGCTTCGACGACGCCGATCTGTCCGAGCTGCGGTCCCTGGCCGCCCATCGGCGCTGCATGGCGATCGGCGAGACGGGGCTCGACTTCTACCGCGACGGCGCGCCGCGGGTGGACCAGGAGCGGGCGTTCGCGGCGCAGATCGAGCTGGCGCGGGAGACGGGCAAGCCGCTCGTGATCCACTCCCGGGCCGCCGCCGCCGAGACGCTCGCCCAGCTCGCCAGGGAAGCGGACGGGGTGAGCGTCGTGATGCACTGCTTCTCGATGCCCGAGCACCTGGAGAGCTGCCTGGAGCGCGGCTACGCGATCTCCTTTGCGGGGAACGTCACCTACAAGAGCGCCTCCGACCTCGCCGACGCGGCCAGGAGGACCCCCGAGGAGCGGCTGCTGGTGGAGACGGACGCTCCCTACCTCACTCCCCAGGCGGTGCGAAAGCACCCCAACCAGCCGGCCTTCGTGGCCCACACGCTGGCCTTCCTGGCCGCTCTGAGGGGCGTCACCGTGGAGCATCTCGACGGGGTCGTCGAGCGCAACGGCGTCCGCGTCTTCGGTTGGGCATGATCGGCGTGGAGGGCGCTCCGGTGCAGCCGAGCCTGCGACGGATGCACCGCTTCGGGGTGCGTCCCAATCGCGACCTCGGGCAGAACTTCCTGATCGACTCGAACATCCTCGGGGTGATCGATCGCGTCGCCGAGCTGCGCGCCGGCGACGTCGTGCTGGAGATCGGCGGGGGACTCGGGGTGCTGTCGGAGTACCTGGCCGAGCGGGTATCCCACGTCCACGTGGTGGAGCTGGACGAGCGCCTGCGGGAGGCGCTCGGCGACGCCACGGACCCCCACGAGAACATCTCGGTCCACTGGGCCGACGCGATGACGATCGACCTCGGACGCCTGAGACCTGGGCCGGACAAGATTGTCTCCAACCTGCCCTACGGGATCGCCGCAACGGTGCTGCTGCGGACGATCGACGAGCTCCCCGGCGTGGAGGGCTGGGTGGTGGTGGTCCAGCGGGAGGTCGGCCGGCGCCTGGCGGCGAGGCCCGGGGGAGGGGACTATGGCGCCCCCTCGGTGATCGCCCAGCTGGGCTGCGAGGTCGAGGTCGTCAGGGCGATTCCCAGGACGGTCTTCCACCCGGTGCCCAACGTCGACTCGGTGCTGCTGGCGATGCGTCGCAGGGAGCGTTCCGGCGGCGGGCAGGGGGAGGATCCGGAGCCACTGCCCGCCGCCTTGAGCGCCCTGGTGCATGGCGCCTTCGCGCACCGGCGCAAGACGCTCGCGGGCTCTCTGGCGCTAGCCGGCGGCGCAGGAGGGCTTACCCGCGAGCAGGTGCGCTCGGCGCTTGCAGCGCTCGGCCACCCGCCGGACGTGCGCGCCGAGCGCCTGTCAGCCGACGAGTTCCGGGCGCTTGCCCGGCTGCTGGAGCTGTGAGCGTTCATCGCGCCCTCGCTCCGGCGAAGGTCAACCTCGGCCTGTTCCTCGGCCCGAGGAGGTCGAGTGATGGGCGTCACCAGCTCGTGACCGTCATGCAATCGATCTCCCTCGCCGATGAGCTCACGCTCGAGACCGTGCCGGATGCGCCGGGGGACGAGGTCCGTTGTCCAGGAGTTCCCGGGCCGCCGGAGGCCAACCTCGCCGCGGTGGCGCTGCGCTCGTTCCGGGCACGCACCGGCTGGGACGCCCCGCCGAGGCGGCTCACGATCACCAAGCGGATCCCTGTCGCCGCCGGTCTCGGGGGTGGGTCGGCGGATGCGGCCGCCGCGTTGCGCCTCGCCCACCACGACTCGGGGTTGGGCGACGAGGCTCTGCTGAGCGAGCTCGCCGCCGAGCTCGGGGCCGACGTCCCCGCCCAGGTCTCCCCAGGGCGGTGGCTGGCGACGGGGGCCGGCGAGCAGCTGCACGAGCTGCCGGCGCCCCGCCCGCCGCTCGAGGTCCTCGTGCTGCCCCTGGTGGAGGCGCTCTCGACCGCCGCCGTCTACCAGGAGGCCGATCGGCTCGGGCTGGCCCGCGGGCCGGCCGACCTCGACGAGCGGCGAAGGGAGCTGGCTGCGGCGTTGCAGGGGGGCGCGGCCGTGCCCGCGAACGAGGGGCTATTGCACAACGACCTTCAGGCGGCGGCCCTCTCACTGTGCCCCGAGATCGCGGCGGCACTCGCCGACGTCCGCCGCTCCGGCGCCGTCCTGGCCCTCGTGAGCGGATCCGGACCGACTGTGATCGGGCTCTTCCCCCGGGAGGGGGCCGTCGACGCAGAGGGTCGCGCGCCGGTGGAGCAGGCCGTCCGGAGGCTGCAGGGTAGGGTGCCCGCTCCGAGCCGGGCCAGCACGGTGGACAACGCCTTCGGGAAGGCGCTGAGCGTTGGCTGAGGAAGGGGCAGGCGCCCGGGGAGCGCTCCCGGAGGGGGCGCGCAGCGCCCGCCGACGGCGGCGTGCGCAACAATCTCGCCGGGTACCCCGATGAGCAGGACGACAATCGACTATCTGGTGGGCGGCGGTGCCGTCGTGTTCGGGCTCGCGCTCTACGTGGGGCTGATCCTGGCGCCGGCGTGGGGCTCCTACAGCCGTCTGTGGGAGCGGCTGGCCGCGACCGTCCTCACGCTGTACGTGCTCGCCGTGCTCGTCGGCGTGGGAGTGGTCGGGGCGCTGGCCGCCGTCTACTTCTGGGGCTGAGTCGTGCCCGATCTCGACGCGCTCGACGCGATCACCGAGGCGGTCGAGTCGGGAGCGGGCCTGCCCGAGGTCGTGCGGGCGGCCGCCAAGGCGCTCGACGCGAGCCTCGCCGTGACCGACGCCTGGGGGGCGACGCTCGCCGTCGCCGCCCGCTCCCCGGCCGACGAGCAGGCCCTGCTGGCCAAGGGTCAGGGCGTGAGCAGCGCTCCGCTACGGGTCGCCGACACCGTCGTGGGGACACTCCACATGCGGGCCAGGACGGAGCCCAGCGAGTCGATGCGGCGCCTGCTGCTGACGATCATCGCCTCCGAGGTCGAGCGTGTGCGTGCGCCGGAGCGGGTCTCCGAAACGGCCTCGGCGGAGTTCCTGCAGGCCGTTCTGAGCCGCGAGCTGACGGGGCGGGAGGAGCTGCTGGCCCGTGCCAGGGACCTGTCGCTGGAGATCGAGGGGGGCGCGAGCATGATCGTCGCCCGGGCACACCCCCAGGCACCCACAGACGAAGGCTGGCGGGGTCGCGTGCGGGCGGTGGCCGAGCGTGGGGCGAGGGCCGTCGTCAGCCGCTCGATCGCGGCCCTCTCCGAGCGCGACGGGAGCGTCGGCGCGGAGGTGCTCGTGCTCGTGCCCGGCGGCGAGGAGGCGACGGCCGCGCGCGCCGCCGAGGCGATCCTGGGCGAGATGGAAGCTGGGCTCGCGGGATTCACGTTCGCCATCGGCCGCAGCCGCGTCACCGGGGATCCGTCCGAGCTGCCGCGGGCGGCCAGCGAGGCCCTGCTCGCGGCGAACGTCGCCCAGGGCAACGCCGACGGCGCCGCGCTGGCGTTCGAGCAGACCGGGGCCTACCGCCTGCTGCTGTCCTCCATGAGCGAGAACCCGAGCGAGCTTCAGCGCTTCTACGACGAGACCGTGGAGCCGCTCGTGGCCTACGACGAGCAGTACGAGACGGACCTCCTGCGCACGCTCGAGACGTTCCTGGCGGCCGACGGCAACGTGGCGGGAACCGCCCAGCGGCTGTTCACCCACCGCCACACGATCTACTATCGCCTCGAGCGGGTGCGGGAGCTGTCGGGGCTCGACGTGAGCTCGAGCGACGGCCGCGAGAAGCTGAGCCTCGGGCTGAAGGCGATGCGGGTGCTCGGGATCAGCTCTGCCGCCGGCCCCGCCACCGAGGCGGGAGCGGCCGGTGGGCGGGTGCCTCGCCGCTCAGGCCGTCGGCCGTAGATCTATCCTTCTAGCTCCTTGGGGGGTCGTCCAATGGCAGGACATCAGGTTTTGGTCCTGAGAATCGGGGTTCGAGTCCCTGCCCCCCAGCTGCGATGTGGACGCGCGGCCAGCCACTAGCATCTCCACGGTGAGCGCCCCCAGTGTCCTGATCCTCGCCGCCGGCCAGGGAACCCGCATGCGCTCCCGCACGCCGAAGGTGCTCCACGAGCTGTGCGGCCTGCCGATGGTCCTGTGGCCGGTGCGGGCCGCGCTCGCGGCAGGCGCGCTCAGGGTGGTGGTCGTCGACTCCCCCGGGAGAGCCCTCGAGGCGGTCCTGCCCGAGGGCGTGGAGCTGGCGGTGCAGGAGCGCCCGGACGGGACCGGGGGGGCGGCGGCGGCCGGGATTGCGAGGCTCGACTCCCTCCCGGGAGCGGACCCCTCCGCCCCCGTCGTGGTGCTCAGCGCGGACGTGCCGCTGGTGAGCGCGGCGGCGATCTCCTCGCTGCTGCAGGCTCATCGCCAGGCCGGCGCCCAGGCGACGATGGCCACGGCCATCCTCGAGGACCCGACGGGTTACGGGCGGGTCGTGCGCGACCCCGAGGGGACGCCGGAACGTGTCGTGGAGACCCGTGCGCCGGGCGACTCGACCCAGGCGGAGCGGGAGATACGGGAGGTCAATACAGGGACCTTCGTGTTCGCCGGGGACGCCCTGCGCAGGGCGCTGCCCCGTCTGAGCACCCACAACGCCCAGGGCGAGCGCTACCTGCCGCAGGTTCTCGACGTGATCCGTGCCGGCGGAGGGGCCATCGTCGCAGAGGTGATGGAGGATCACTCGCTCCTGCTCGGGGTCAACGACCGGGCGGGGCTCGCCCGCGTGAGAAGGCTCGCCCAGCGTTCGATCCACGAGCGCCACATGGCCTGCGGGGTGGGGATCGTCGATCCGGAGACGACCGTGATCGACGTCGACGTGGAGATCGGGCGGGACACGACGATCGAGCCGTTCACCACGATCAGGGGAGCGACGAGGATCGGCGCGGATTGCCTGATCCGCCACTCCTACCTCGTGGACTGCGTGCTCGAGGACGAGGTCAGGGTCGGGCCGTTCGGCTACCTGAGGCCGGGAACGATCCTGCGGCGGGGCACCAAGGTGGGAACGTTCGTGGAGGTGAAGAACTCCGACATCGGCCCGGCGGCGAAAGTACCCCACCTCTCCTATCTCGGCGACGCCGACGTCGGCGAGGAAGCGAACCTCGGCGCGGCCACGATCACCGCCAACTACGACGGGCACGCCAAGCATCGGACGACCGTGGGGGACCGCGTGCGAACCGGCGTGGACACCACCCTCGTGGCCCCGGTGAGCATCGGCGAGGACGCCTACACGGGCGCCGGCTCGGTCATCACCGAGGATGTCCCCCCGGCGGCGCTGGGAATCGCCCGCGAGCGCCAGACGAACCTCGAGGGCTACGCGGACCGGGCGCCAGGGTCACGATGACCGATCCGCTCGCGGGCTCTACACTCCGTGGCGAGATGAGCGCGATCGACACGCGCACTGAGTATTCGCGGGCGAGCCTCCCGATCGACTACAACAAGCGCCTGATGCTCTTCACCGGCCGCGCGAACCCGCAGCTGGCGGTGGACATCGCCGACAAGCTGGGCGTCGACCTCGGTCCGGTCACCCTGAAGACCTTCTCCAACGGGGAGGTCTACTGCCGCTACGAGGAGTCGATTCGCGGGGCCGACGTGTTCATCGTGCAGCCGACCTGCAGCAACGCCCAGACCGGGGTCACGGCCAACGACTCGCTGATGGAGCTGCTGTTCCTGATCGATGCCGCCGTCGGCGCCTCCGCCCACAGGGTGATCGCTGTGACCCCGTGGTTCGGTTACTCCCGCCAGGACAAGAAGTCCGCGCCAAGGGAGCCGATCTCCGCGCGGCTCGTCGCCCGCATGCTCGAGGCGGCGGGGGCGGACCGGGTGCTGACGATGGACCTGCATGCCGGCCAGATCCAGGGGTTCTTCCAGAAGCCCGTGGACCACATGACCGCGCTGTTCATGCTCACCCAGTACTTCACGGACCTCGGCCTCCCCGACCTCGTCGTCGTCGCCCCCGACGCCGGCCGGGTCAAGCTCAACAAGCAGTTCGCCTCCAAGATCGGGGCCGAGCTGGCGATCCTCGACAAGGAGCGCCCGGCCCAGCAGGTCGCGGAGATCGGATATGTGATCGGCGACGTCAAGGGCAAGACGGCGGTGATCGTCGACGACATGATCGATACGGCAGGGACGATCAAGGCGGCCGCCAAGACGGTCAAGGAGGAAGGGGCCGCCCGGATCTACGCGGCGGCCACCCACGCGGTCTTCTCGGGGGACGCCTTCGAGAACCTCGAGACCGCCGGCCTGGAGGAGATCGTGGTGACCGACACGATCCCCGTCGGCCCCGGCCGACCGGAGAACGTGCGCGTGCTGCCGTGTGCCGAGCTGCTCACGGATTCGATCCGGCGGATCTTCGTCGATGATTCCGTCAGCGAAGTCTTCGGCGGCGAGAACCAGCTCTTCTAGTCCCAGCAGAGCGCCCTGAAACGCTTTGCTCTCATCGCGGTGGCCGTCGTCGCGTTCCTGCTCGTGAGCGGCCTGCTCGCCCGCTTCCTGTCGACCGAGAACACCGAACGGGACGATGACCTGGCGCTGATCGAAGCCCAGGCGCGGGGGGACGCATCCGGGATGCTGAATCTCCTCGACGGCTGCCGTGAGAGGCCGGCGTGCGTGGCGACGGTGAGCGCCAACGCCAGGGATCCCCGCCTGCTGCGCTCGGGGTCGATCAAGATCCTCTCCCTGGAATCCGCCACGGCCTACTCGCTGACGGGGTCCACGGGCATGACCCGACTGGCGTGGACGGTGATCGGCAAGCTCCCGGTCGTGCAGTG
>DATFZP010000049.1:0-2950 GCA_035314405.1 Solirubrobacteraceae bacterium
CACGCGTGGCGAACGGCTCGCTCAGGAGCTCGACCGCCTGCCGGCGGTCGTCCATGACAGCGACGGCGCTTCTCGCCAGCTCCTCGTCCCAGGCGGAGAGGGACTCCCTGGCAGCCCGATCGACCCGGATGCGGGCGAGCAGGGCGTTGCGCTGTGCGAGCACTCTGGAGTACTCGCGCCGGGTGGCCGCGCGCAGCGGCCAGAGGGCCGCGACGAGCTGATCGAGATGGGCGCGACGGGCGGCCGGAGGCCCCTTGACGAGCTCCAGCCGATCCGCCAGGAAGACGCTCACCAGGGGCCTTGTCTCGACGTCGAGCAGTCGCTCGACCGCCGCTCCGTCCACCGTCATGCGCTTCACGGGCTGGGTCGCGCCGGCGGGGCTTCCGAAGCCGACAGTGAGCTCGTGGGCTCGGCGACCGTCGGACAGGCGGACAGCGACACGGGCGGTCCGGGACCCGAAGCGCAGGAGCTCGCGGTCGTTTCTCGTGCGCGGAGAGCGGCCGGTGCAGCCGAAGTAGACGGCCTCCAGGAGATTGGACTTCCCGGCTCCGTTGGGCCCGTGGACGACGGTCAGCCCCGTGCCGAGGCGGGCCTCCGCGCGGGCGTAGGTGCGGAAGTCGCGCAGCTCCACACCGACGACGAGCACCTCAGATGCTCTCCGCGATCAGCGCGTGCCGTGCGCCGGCCATGACCTCACACGTTCAGGCGGATCGGCATGATCAGGTACACGAAGTCACCCGTGTCCGGGGATTCGATCAGTCCGGGCCGCAACGGACTGATCAGCTTCAGGACGAGCTCCTCGGAGTCGATGCTCTCGAGCCCGTCACGGAGGAACTCCGGGTTGAAGCCGATCTCGAACGGCTCGCCGCTGAAGGGCACGGGGATCGACTCGCTGGCCTCGCCGATGTCGGGCGTCTGGGCCGAGACGGTGAGCGTGCCCTCGCTGAAGCTCAGGCGCAGGGGAGTGTTCTTCTGCGCCATCAGGCTGATGCGGCGGACGACGTCGGCCAGCTCCGCACTCGCGAGCCGTAGCTCGTGCTCGACGTGCTCGGGCAGCAGCTGGCGATAGTTGGGAAACTGCCCGTCGATCAGGCGGGAGGACAGCATCACCTCGCCGATCTCGAAGACGACCTGGTTCTGGCCTACGCTCGCGGCGATCGTCTCGGCCGGTCCCTGCTGGGCGATGCGGGCCAGCTCCTGGAGCGCCCGCGCGGGGACGGTCGCCTCGAGGGCCCCCTGCAGCGGAGACTCCAGGGCGGTCTCCTTCACGCTGAGCCTGTAGGAGTCGGTGGCCACCATCCGCAGCTGCTGCCCGGACGCCGACATCAGGATCCCGGTCAGCACCGGACGGGTCTCGTCGCGGGAAGCCGACCGGGCGACCCGGGCGACGGTCTCCACGAAGGCGCCGGCCGGCATCACCACGCGGGTTTCCGGGGCCGGCGCGGGCAGCGTGGGAAAGTCCTCGGCGCGAAGCGTTCGCAGGTGGAAGGTGCTCGCG
Organism: Solirubrobacteraceae bacterium; assembly: GCA_035314405.1. Lineage (GTDB taxonomy): Bacteria > Actinomycetota > Thermoleophilia > Solirubrobacterales > Solirubrobacteraceae > Palsa-744. The sequence goes on from DATFZP010000049.1 coordinate 1,499, forward strand.
CCGCAGATCAGCTCGACATCCTGCTCGACGCTGCGCAGCTCCATCGTGAGGGTCGCAGCCGACAGCGAGCGGACGACGTCGAGCAGCAGACGCGCTGGCAGCACGGCCGAGCCGTGACGGGAGACCTCAGCCGCCAGTGGCACACGCAGGCCGATGTCCATGTCGGTCGAGAGCAACTCCGGGGCGGCATCGGGTCCGGCGGAGATCATCACCCCCGACAGCGCCTGCACGGCACTGCGGGTCGACGCGACGCGGGTGGCCGTCTGTAGCTCCACAAGAAGGTCGGATGTGGACATCGACAACTTCATTGATATTGCTCTGAGGGGATGTAGGAGTCAGTAGGGGTGGTGAACATGTGGATATGGCTCCGTCAGGAGCGATCGGGCGGCCCGAGTGGTGCAGGAGCCTGTGGAGGGCAGCGAGAAAGTGTCTCAGGCGCAGCGGTCGGGCGTGAGCGTCGGCTCACGGAGTCGGGATCCCCAGCGCGCGGCACAGCTTCTCCACAGCTTCACGGGCGTCGGCGTCGGCGTCGATCTTCGCGCGCGCCCGTCGCCACGCGTGGAGCACCGTCGAGTGATCACGCCCCCCGAACTCCCGCCCGATGGCCGGCAGTGACTCCTCGGTCAGCTCACGGGCGAGATACATCGCCAGTTGGCGCGGCCACACGACGCGGGCCCCTCTCGAGGCCGACGTGAGCTCCTCGGAGGAGACGCCGAAGTGCTTGCACGCGGCCGCCTGGATCTCGGCGATCGTGCGGGCACGGTCCCGCGCCGAGCTCGGGGGATACAGGCTGTTGAGCACCTCGCCGGCCAGCTTCGCCGTGAGGGGGCGGCGGGTGAGGGAGCCGAACGCCACGACGCGGATGAGCGCCCCCTCGAGCGCCCTGACGTTTCCCTCGACCCGCTCGGCGATGACCTCGAGCGCCCCTTCGCCGTCGAGCGCGACCCCGTCGTGCTGGGCACGCTTGCGCAGGATCGCCAGGCGGGTCGCCCTCTCGGGGGGTCGGATGTCGGCCACCAGGCCACACTCGAAGCGCTCGCGCAGACGGTCCTCGAGGGCCTGCAGGTCGCGGGGGGGGCGGTCGGAGGTGAGAACGATCTGGCGGCCGTCGTCATACAGGGCGTTGAAGGTGTGGAAGAACTCCTCCTCGGTGCGGGTCTTGCGCTCGAGAAACTGGACGTCGTCGAGGAGCAGCACGTCGATTCGCCGGAAGCGGTCCTTGAAGGCCTCGGTGTGACCGTCGGCGAGGGCTCCGAGGAACTCGTTCGTGAAGGTCTCGCCGGTGGTGAGCCGGACCTCGAGGTGGGGATCGTGGGATCGGATCAGATTGGCGATCGAGCTCAACAGGTGGGTCTTGCCGACCCCTGGAGGACCGCAGATGAAGAGGGGGTTGTAGGTCTGCCCGGGCATCTCGGCGACCGTGAGCGCCGCCGCGTGGGCCAGGCGGTTGCA
>DATFZP010000050.1:0-3855 GCA_035314405.1 Solirubrobacteraceae bacterium
CCGGTCGGCGAAGCTCTCGGCTACGTCGAATTCGAAGGCGAAAAGGTCGAAGAGAGGGCTGAAATCTTCTCGTTCTTCGCCCCCGGCGGCGGCCTGGAGTTCTACACCGAAGGTCACAAACCGGTGTCGGTCGAAATCCTCTCCACGGGCAAGTACGTGCACCTCAACGGCAGCGGTGGGTTCGGCCCCGAGCTGATCACCCAGGTGCCGCTCGTGCCGAGCGTGCCGGGCGCCGCCGACGTGTCCGTGACACGCATCAAGGTCAAGGTCGGCGCGGCCTACAAATCGGGCAACAAATGGATCTCCTACGGGACGGAGCCCAAGAGGGGCGAATGCCCGAGGAAAGGCTTCCTGATCAAATCCCAGCTGACGTTCGCGCACAACGGCGAAGAATCCCAGCCGGAAGTCGTCACGGTCGAGTACCGCGCGCCCTGCCCGAGGCACTAGCGTCCGCTGGCTGCTCGACGCGCGGGAGGGTCGAGCAGCCACCGCGGTGTCGCCTCCGTCCGCAACTGTGGACGGGCTCGACGGTTACAGCTTGTACGCAACGCCTTCGGCGGGTAGGATCCCCGGAAGATCGCCGCTGTTCCCCGGCGACCCGCAGGGGATCTCGATGTCGCCGGACCGGCATGGCTCCGGAGCTACCCGGATCGAGGCGGAGCTGTCCATCAAAAGAGGAGAGAAACTGATGCGCAGAGCATCCACCTGTCTTGCCGTTCTCGGCCTTGCCGTCCTGGCGCTGCCGGGCGTCGCCTCGGCGACGCCGACGGTCACCCTGAAGGCCGAAGCCGTCCCGATCCCCAACCCGAGCGGGCACGGCACCGTCCCGGGCACGGGCAACATCTACGGAGCCGGCGCGGCCGTCCAGGCCGAATTCCAGATCACCGGTACCGAATACGCCAAGGGCGCGCCGCCGCCGCTGATCGGCGTCAACTTCGACCTGCCCAAGGGCTCGGTGCTGCACCCGGCCGGCTTCACGACCTGCCCCACCGAAACGCTCAAGCGTCTCGGACCGTCGAGCTGCCCCAAGAAGTCGGCGGCCGGGCCGGTCGGCGAAGCTCTCGGCTACGTCGAATTCGAAGGCGAAAAGGTCGAAGAGAGGGCTGAAATCTTCTCGTTCTTCGCCCCCGGCGGCGGCCTGGAGTTCTACACCGAAGGCCACAAACCGGTGTCGGTCGAAATCCTCTCCACCGGCAAGTACGTCACAGGACCCCACGGCTTCGGCCCCGAGCTGATCACCCAGGTGCCACTCGTGCCGAGCGTCCCCGGGGCCGCCGACGTGTCCGTCACGCACATCAAGGTCAAGGTCGGCTCGGCGTTCAAATCGGGCAGCAAATGGGTCTCCTACGGGACCGTGCCCAAGAAAGGTCAGTGCCCGAAAGCGGGCTTCCTGATCCGCTCCGAACTGACCTTCGCCCGCAACGGCGAAGAATCGCACCCGGAAACGGTGCCGGTCGAATACCGCGCGCCCTGCCCGAAGAGGTAGCAAGCAGCAGGCATTTCCCTCCCGTGAGGGCGTAAACTGATCGCAGGGACCGGGCGGCCTCATCCAACGGTGAGGTCGCCCGACTGGTTTGGGAGCGTCCAGGAAGGATCGGGGAACACGGTGAGGAAGGGGACCCGGTGAGGAACGGGACCGTCGTGGGCAGCGGATGGGGTGCCGGCTACGTCGGTGCCGTCGCCGTTGCGCTGCTCGCGGCGCTCGTCCTGCTGGCGACCTCGGCCGGGGGGTCCAACAGCGGCTACACGGTGCGCGCGATCTTCGACGACGCCGGCAACGTCATCTCCGGCGAGGACGTCAAGATCGACGGCGTCAAGGTGGGGACCGTGGGCTCGGTCACGCCGACCCCCGCAGCCAAGGCCGCGGTCGTGCTGAACATCGATAACCCGGGCTTCCAGGACTTCAGGGAAGACGCCAGCTGCACCGTCCGCCCCCAGGCGCTGATCGGCGAGAAGTACGTCGACTGCCTGCCGACCCAGCCCCGCCCCGTCGGCACCCCGCTGCCACCTCCTCTGCGAAAGATCCCCTCCGGCTCCGAAGGCGAAGGGGAGTATCTGCTGCCGGTGACCAACACGAGCAGCCCGGTGGACGTGGACCTGCTCGGCGACATCAGCCGGCTCCCCGAACGACAGCGCCTGACGATCATCATCAACGAACTCGGAGCCGGGCTCGCGGGCCGCGGGAGCGACCTGAACGCCGTCATCCGCCGCGCCGACCCCGCCCTTCGGGAACTCGAAAAGGTGCTCGCGATCCTCGCCGGCGAGAACCACGTGCTCGCCCAGCTCGCCGTCGACTCCGACAAGGCGCTGGCACCGTTGGCCGCCGTGCGCGAACGCTTCGCGGACTTCCTCGTCCAGAGCAACACCGTCGCCCAGGCCAGCGCCGCCCACCGCGGCGCCCTGGCGGAAAACCTCGCGCTGCTCCCACGGTTCCTGCGGGAGCTCGGCCCGCAGATGGAACGGCTCGGGCAGTTCGCCGACCAGACCCTCCCGACCTTCCGCGACCTGAAAATCGCAGCCCCCGGGCTCAACACGATCTTCACCAAACTGCCGGCCTTCTCCAACGCCTCCTCGGTCTACTTCAAGAGCCTTGGGAAAACGTCGAAAATCTCCGGACCGGCTCTGGTCGGCACCGAGTCGCTGCTCAAGCGCCTCGAAGGATTCGGGGGGGCCGCCAAGCCGTTCTCCACCAACCTCGCCTCGCTCTTCGCCAGCCTGCGCAACACGGGCGGCCTCGAGCGCCTGCTCGACTTCATCTTCCTCGGCGCCGGCGCCTCCAACGGCTACGACGCCCTCGGTCACTTCCTGAGGACCGAGGGGCTCGGCACGGCCTGCCTGACCTACACGGTCACCAAACCGGGCCCCGGCTGCAGTCGCAGCCTCTTCAACACGAGCTCAAGCTCCACGGCCGCCTCGGCGTCGCCCGATCCCGCCAACACGAGCCTCGTGATGGCTCGCACGCTCGCCGTCTTCAAAGGCGCCACCCCGGCCCAGGCCCTCGCCGAGTACCCGGGTGTCCCGGGGGCGGGCGAAGCGGGCGAAGCGCCCGCCCCCGGCTCGAGCGCAGGAGCGCCGGCGAGCGCCCAGCCCGTCGGCGGATCGACCGCCGGGACGACGTATTACTCGCCGTCGGCGGAAGGCTCGGAAGCCGGCGGGATGCTGCTCAACTACCTCCTCGGCAACTGACGTGATGACCCGACGAGACCTCCTCCCACGTGCGCTGCCGGCGATCCTCGCCGTGCTCGCGCTCGTCGTCCTGGCGCTCAGCGCGCCGGCGAGCAGCGGCGCGAGCGAACAGCAGGCCCCCGCGCCGGCGGGCGGTACGACGGGCACCCAGCCGGCGGGCACGACGCCCGCCACGGCTCCCGAAGCGCCCCCGGCCTCCCCGACCGGCCCGTCGCAGACCGGCCCGTCGACCACCGGCCAGGGCTCCGCCGGGCCGCAACCCGCCGTTCCGCAGGTCCAGGGGCAGCACTCCCAGTCGAGCTCCCCCGGCCGCTCCCCGCACGCGAGGGCCAGGCCCGGCGCGGGGCGCTCCGGTGGCACTGTGGCCGGGTCCGGCGAAGGGTCGACGGCCACCGGCACGAAGATCCCCCCGCCGGCCCCCGGAGCGCTGACGCCGGCGCTGCCCCAGGGGCTGCAGTCCCCGCTCTCGGGCGTGCCCGGCTTCTTCATCGAAAGCTTCCAGATCCCCCCGTTCCTGCTCCCGATCTTCCAGGCGGCGGGGACCGCCTACGGGATCCCCTGGCAGGTGCTCGCGGCGATCAACGAGGTCGAGACCGACTACGGGCGCGACCTCAGCGTCTCTAGCGCGGGCGCCGAGGGGTGGATGCAGTTCCTGCCGGCCGAGTGGGC
>DATFZP010000051.1:0-2960 GCA_035314405.1 Solirubrobacteraceae bacterium
ACGATCAGCTTGGCGACCATCGGGTCGTACATCGGGGAGACCTCCCCGCCCTCTCCCACCCCCGAATCGACCCTGACGCCGGGGCCCGTGGGCTCGCGGTAGCGACCGATCCTCCCGGGTGCGGGGGCAAAGCCCTTCGAGGCGTCCTCCGCGTTGATCCGGCACTCGATCGCATGGCCGCGAAGCACAACGTCCTCCTGGCGGTAGGACAGCGTGTCCCCGGCCGCCGCCCGGATGCCCTCCTTGACGATGTCGATCCCGGTGGTCATCTCGGTGACGCAGTGCTCCACCTGGACCCTGGTGTTCATCTCGAGGAAGAAGTACTCCCCCTCGCCGCCCTCGTGTGCCGAGAACAGACCCTCGATCGTCCCCGCTCCGACGTAGTCGACAGCTCTCGCGGCGTCCACCCCCACCTGGCCGATGCGGGCGCGCATCTCCTCGTCCACGATCCACTCGGGGGCGGGGGACTCCTCGATCACCTTCTGGTGGCGGCGCTGGATCGAGCAGTCGCGCTCGCCGAGGTGGATCACGTTGCCGTGGCGGTCGGCGAGGACCTGGACCTCCACGTGGCGGGGATCGGGGAGGTAGCGCTCGAGGTAGACGGTGGAATCGGAGAAGAACTTCTCACCTTCCCGGCTCGAGCCCTCGAAGGCCCCCTCGAGCTCCTCCGCCGCCAACGCCACCCGGAAGCCCTTGCCGCCGCCCCCTCCGGCCGCCTTCACCGCCACCGGGAAGCCGATCTCGCCCTCGGCGATCCTGAGCGCGTCGGCGACCGTCGCCACGGGCTCGGTGGTGCCCGGGACGATCGGCACTCCCGCCGCCTGCATCAGCTCCCGCGCCCGGGTCTTGGAGCCCATCGCCTCGATCGCGCTCGCGGGGGGGCCGATGAACACGATGCCGGCCTCCTCGCAGGCCCTCGCGAACGGGGCGTTCTCCGCGAGGAACCCGTAGCCGGGATGGATCGCCTCGGCGCCCGCCCGGTGGGCGACGTCGATGATCTTCTCGACGTTGAGGTAGTTCTCCGACGCCGGCCCCTCGCCGAGGTTGTAGGCCTCGTCGGCTCGTTCGACGTGGGGGGCGTCCCGATCGAGCTCCGAGTAGATGGCGACGCTTGCGACCCTCAGCTCCTCGAGCGCGCGGATGATGCGGACGGCGATCTCTCCGCGGTTGGCGATCAGGACCTTGCTGAACATCGGCCGCGGAAGCTTAGCGGCCGCCCCGTTGGCGCCGCCGGCACCGAGCTAGGCGATCATCCCGGCGCCGACGGTCCGGTTGCTCGACTCGTCGATCAGGATGAAGCTGCCCGTGCGGCGGTTGCTGGTGTAGGGGTCGAAGACGAGCGGGGAGCTGGTGCGCAGTCGCACGCGACCGATGTCGTTGAGCGCCAGCTCGGCCGCCGGGGCCGACGGCGCCCTCCGCTCGAGGGTGTCGACGTCGACCACGTCGTCGATCTTCTCGACGATCGCGGTTGCGGTGCGAGAGGTGTGCTTGAGCACGTACCGCGAGCCGCTGCGCAGCGGCTCGTCGGTCATCCAGCAGACGTCCGCCCTCAGCTCGCTCGCAACGGCGGGCGCGTCCTCGGGGTGGCAGATCAGCTCGCCCCGGGAGATGTCGAGCTCGTCGGCCAGCCGCAGCGTGAAGGACATCGGCGCGGTCGCCTCCTCGAGCTGTCCGTCGTAGGTGTCGATCGCGACGATCCGCGAGCGCTCCGTGCCGGGCAGCACCGCCACCTCGTCGCCTCGTCGCAGCGCCCCGCTCGCGAGCTGGCCCGAGTAGCCGCGGTAGCCCGCTTCTGGATCGCCCCCCGCCACCCCAGCCGGGCGGATCACCCACTGGACGGGGAAGCGGGCCGGCTTCTCGTTGGGATGGTCGTAGGCGACCTCCACCTGCTCGAGGTGCTCGAGCAGCACCGGCCCGTCGTACCAGGGCATCCGCTCGGAGCGCTCGACCACGTTGTCCCCGCCCAGGGCGGACATCGGGATGTAGGTGATCTCCTTCACCCCCACGAGCTTCTCGGCGAAGCCGGAGAACTCCTCGACCAGCTGCTCGAAGCGATCGCCTGAGTAGTCGACGAGGTCCATCTTGTTGATCGCCACGACCATCTCCGGGATCCCGAGCAGCCCGCTGATGAACGCGTGGCGCTTGGACTGCTCGACCACCCCCCGGCGGGCGTCGAGCAGCACCACGGCGACGTCGGCGGTCGACGCCCCGGTGACCATGTTGCGGGTGTACTGGCGGTGGCCGGGGCAGTCGGCGATGATGAACCGGCGCTTGGCGGTGGCGAAGTAGCGGTAGGCGACGTCGATCGTGATCCCCTGCTCTCGCTCGGCCCGCAGACCGTCGGTGAGCAGGGCCAGGTCGAGCGATCCCGCCCCACCCCGGCGCTCGCTCGCCTGGGCTACGTGTTCGAGCTGGTCCTCGAAGACCTGCTTGGAGTCGAACAGCAGCCTCCCGATCAGCGTGCTCTTGCCGTCGTCGACCGATCCGGCCGTGGTGAAGCGCAGCAGGTCGAGTGTCATCCGCGTGGGAGGGGGCGCATCAGAAGTAACCGGCCTTCTTGCGATCCTCCATCGCGGCCTCCGATACGCGGTCGTCGGCCCGCGTCTCACCCCGCTCGGTGATCCTCGTGGCGGCGATCTCGAGCACGACCTCGTCGAGCGTCCTCGCGGCGGAGACGACGCCCCCGGTGCAGCTCATGTCCCCCACCGTGCGGTAGCGAACGGTCTCGGTGAAGACCTCCTCGCCGTGTAGCAGCTCGGTATCCGCCCGCCACGCGTAGAGCATTCCGTCACGGCGGAAGACGGTCCGCTCGTGGGCGAAGTAGATGGAGGGGACCTCCAGCTGCTCCTGGTCGATGTACTCCCACACGTCGAGCTCCGTCCAGTTCGACAGCGGGAACACGCGCACGTGCTCACCCTTGTGGATCCGCCCGTTGTAGAGGTTCCACAGCTCCGGCCGCT
>DATFZP010000052.1:0-2881 GCA_035314405.1 Solirubrobacteraceae bacterium
GATGAGCTTCGGCCATGCCGGGACGATCGTGGAAGGGCGGGAGGACACGGCCTCGGAGAAGATCACCCGGCTCGCCCAGGCCGCGATCGCGGTGGCCGAGCGGATCGAGGACATCCCCGGGATGATCCGCGCAAAGATCGCCGACACGAGCGCCGCCTGATGCGCGGCGAGGGGATCTTCATCGCCGTCGAGGTCGACGACGCCGCGGCCGCCGACACCGAGCTCGCCCGCCGGCTGACCGAGGCCTGCCCCGTGGACATCTTCGCCCAGGGACCCGACGGGGCGCTCGCGCTCGTGGAGGGGAACCTCGACGAGTGCGTCCTCTGCCGCCTGTGCCTCGACGCCTCCCCGGCGGGTACCGTCCAGGTGATCAAGCTCTACGACGACGACGCCGTGCTCGCGTAGGCTTGTGCGCCGGCTTGAAGTCCACTAAGTTGACACCACAGCCATGAACGAAAACTTCTCACTGATCGTCATGTGCCTGTTCCTGCTCGGCTCCCTCGCCTTCCTGGCCGAGCAGCTGACCTCCTACCACTAGCCCGATCAGGACGCGTGCCTGCGCGCCTTCGGCGTGCGTTCCCGCTCCTGTTGGCGCTCGACCACGCTCGAGATCAGCCTCAGGAACTGCTCCGGGCCGGAGGCCTTCGCCTGACCGTAGGTGAAGGCCTCGATCCAGTCCGGCACCTTGCCCTCCCTGGCCATCACGTTGAAGAACTCCCTGCGCATGTCCACCCGCAGGCGGGCGTCCTCGGCAAGCCCCTTGGTGACCTTCACCCCGGGCATCTCCAGGCGGAACTGCTGGACGTCCCCCCTGCCCCTGAGCTCCACCCCGACCACCAGCTTGATCGGTTCGAGCGCCGGCACTTCCTCCAGGAACCTGTTGGTCGCAAGCTCGATCAGCGCCTTGGCGTCCTCGGACATGGCTGCCCCGCTCCTCTCCGGGCGCCGCTCGGCGGCCCCTCGCTCCTAGACCCTATTACGCTGCAAGAGCTTGCGTCCGATCACCATGCGCTGGATCTCGGAGGTCCCCTCGCCGATCAGCAGCAGGGGGGCGTCCCGGTAGAGCCGCTCGATCTCGTACTCCTTGGAGTATCCGTAGCCGCCGTGGATGCGGAAGCTTTCCTCGACGCAGAAGCGCCCGGCCTCGGAGGCGAACAGCTTGGCCATCCCGGCCTCCAGGTCGGAGCGCGCACCGGCGTCCTTCAGGCGGGCTGCCCGCAGCGTCAGGAGCCTCGCGGCGTCCACCTGGGTCGCCATGTCGGCGAGCTTGAACTGGATCGCCTGGTGCTCGGCGATGGGCTTGCCGAAGGTCTTTCGCTCCTGCGAGTAGCGGAGGGCCAGCTCGAGGGCCCTTTGGGCGATGCCGACGCCGCGGGCGGCGACGTTCACGCGGCCCACCTCGAGCGCGTCCATCATCTGGCCGAAGCCCTTGTTCAGCCCCTCCGCCTCACCGCCGAGCACGTTCTCGGCAGGACAGCGGTAGCCATCGAACACGAGCTCCGTCGACTCGACGCCCTTGTACCCGAGCTTCTTGATCTTCGGGGGCACGTTCAGACCGGCGTAGGGGCCCGTGTTCTCCCCCACCCCGGGCTCCTTTTCGGCGATGAAGCAGGTGAAGCCCCGGTGCCTGGGCTCTGCCTCGGGGTCTGTCTTCACGAGCACGAACACGAGCGTGGAGAGCAGGCCGTTGGTGACCCACATCTTCTGGCCGTTGATCTCATACGAGCCGTCGTCGAGCTTCTTCGCCGACGTTTTGATCGCCTGCACGTCCGAGCCGAGCTCCGGCTCGGACAGCGAGAAGGCCGCCCGGATCTCCCCCGTCGCCATCCGCGGGAGGTACTTCTGGCGCTGCTCGTCGTTGCCGAACTTCATCAGCAGGTAGGAGCCGATGAAGTGGGTGTTGACGATCCCCGAGATCGAGATCCAGCCCCTCGAGAGCTCCTCGACGATCATCGCGTACGTCGTCAGGTCGAGCCCCATGCCCCCGTACTCCTCGGGGATCGTGACCCCGAACAGGCCGAGCTCCTTCATCTGATCGACGATCGGCTGCGGGAAGATGTCCTCGTGGTCGTAGTGCTCGGCGTTCGGCAGGATCTGCTCGTCGACGAACTGGTGCACCATGTCGGTGATCGCCTTCTGCTCGTCGGTCTTGTCGGTGTACTGGGGGGCGACTACGGCCATCGGTTAGCGCTCCAGGTTCGGATTAAGCGGGCTCCAGGGAGAATACCGGCGTGAACTTCACTCGCGACGTCCTCGCCCGGCTGGATGCCGGCGGGCTCGCCCTCGTCGAGCTGACCCGGGACGGGTCCCGCCGCACTTGGAGCTTCGGCGAGGTCGACGAGCGGGCCGCCCGCCTGGCGGGCACCCTGCGCTCGCTCGGGGTGGGCCGGGGGGACGTGGTCATGACGCTGATCGGCAACCGGCCGGAGTGGGTGCTGACGATGCTCGCCTGCTTTCGCCTCGGGGCGGTCGTCCTGCCCTGCACCGAGCAGCTGCGGGCCAAGGACCTGCGACTGCGGATCGCCACCGCCCGCCCGGTCCTGATCGTGAGCGACGAGCGCAACCGTCCCGAGCTCGAGCGGGCGGTGGCGCTCGCAACGCCCACCCCCCCGGACGCGATCGCTCCGAACAGCGCGGACGCATCCGGCGAGGAGGCCATCCCCGACCGGGGCATACCCGGCGCGGCTGGTCCCGACCGGGGCATACCCGTCGTGTGGGTGCCCGACGAGACGCTGTTCGCCTGCCCGCCGGCTGCGGCCGTCGACCTCGCCCCACAGGACCCGTGCCTGATCACCTTCACCAGCGGCACCGCCGGGGAGCCGAAGGCGGTCGTCCACGGCCAGCGCTATCTCGACGGCCAGCGGCTGCAGGCTCGTCACTG
>DATFZP010000053.1:0-6091 GCA_035314405.1 Solirubrobacteraceae bacterium
CGCCGCCCAGGCCGAGCTCGCGGTCAGGCGCGACCCGCTGTCCCCGCTGGCCAAGCTGACCCTGGCGGAGGTCGAGCAGGTCACCGCTCACCCCGCCCTGGCCCGGGCGACCCTCGCCCAAGCCGTCCGCGAGCAGCCGTCCAACCCCCAGACGTGGTTCTGGCTCGGCCGCTACGACCTGTTGCACGACCCCTCGGCGGCGAAGACGGAGCTGGAGGCGGCGATCTATCTCAACCCTCAGACGATGTCCCCCGAAGCACTCACCCCTCCCCTGGCCCAGCCGGAAGCGATCGAACTGCACAACGACTACATCGAAGCCCTGCGGGCCACGACGCCCGCGGCGGCGACGAGCGCGGCGGCCACGACGCCCGCGGCGGCGGCGGCCGCCCGCCTCAGAACCGCGAGCGCACTGCGCGTGCGAGCAGCACTCCTGGGGCCCAGGAGGGTCCGCCTGCCCCCCGCACGTCCACCTGCTCGAAGCCGAACTCCTCGAGCAGCCGGGTGAGGGTGTCGCGGGTGTAGAAGCGCAGGTGCTCGCCGAGCGGGTCGAAGTGGGCCGCGAACGCCCGCTGTGAGATCCCCAGCCGCAGCCTCTGCAGGCGGCCGTGGGCCGGGGTGCTGAGCAGCAGCGTCCCCCCCGAGCGCAGCACGCGGCGCACCTGCGAGAGCCACCCGGCGGTGTCGGCGACGTGCTCGATCACCTCTCCGGCCCACACGACGTCGAAGCTCGAGTCGGCCAGCGGCCAGGTGCCCTCCGCCTGAACCAGCCTCAGATCGAGCCCGGCGTGGAGGGCCCGCGCCCGCCGCAGCGGCTCCTCGGCGACGTCGATACCCACCACCTGGACCCCCCGGCGGGCGAGCTCGGCCGCGAAGCGGCCCTCGCCGCAACCGACGTCGAGCGCACGATCGCCGGTCGCTACGTGCCCGAGCAGGAACTGCAGCCGCAGATCGAGAGCGGAGGGCTCGAGCCCGGCCGCGACCCCCTCCCACAGCCGTTCGTGGTATTCATGTGAGGACATCTCAGCCAGGCTAGAGGCGAGCCGCCGACAGCGACGGACAGGCTGTGGCTGGGGGCGGCGCATGGGACCCCGCTAAGAGCGTGCATCGGTCCTCTCATCTCTACCCAAGGCGTGACAAAGCGACTATGTTCGGGGCGTGCTCGGATGGGTAACCGCGTGAGGCCGACGGTACGCGAGTGAAGGTGGCGTTCGACACGCGCCCGGCCTCCGATCCGCACGGCGTCGGGCGTTACTCGAGGTGTCTGCTGAAGGCCCTCCGGGACACCGCCGCGCCGGGGGATGAGATCGTCGAGACCCACCGCCCGTCGGCGATCGCCCGCTCCCGCAGCGCGGATGCCTTCCACTCGCCGTGGATCACCGGGGCGATGCTCCACAGCCCGTGCCCCACGGTCGTGACCATTCACGGCCTGGCGGCGAGCAAGCGTCGCAGCGAGCACCTGCGCACCGGGCTGCGCCTGCGGCTGCGCCATCTCGCGGTGCAGCGGGCCGCGCGGGTGATCGTGCCGACGGAGGCCGTGGCCCACGACGCCGTCACCCACCTGGGGCTCGAGCGCGAGCGGATCGCCGTGATCGCCGAGGCGGCCGACGCGTCGATGTATCCCCGCGAGGCCGACGACGTGGCGACGGTGCGGGCCCGCTTCGCCCTGCCCGAGCGGTATCTGGTGTGGGTCGGTGGGCTCCAGCATCCCGACCCCAGCCGTCGCCTCGCGGAGCTCACCGCGGCACCCCGGGAACTGCCCCTCGTGCTCGTGGGATCGACCCGGCCATGGGCCCACGAGCTGCCCGACGTGATCCTCACCGGGCAGGTCTGCGACGAGCACCTCGCCGCGATCTACAGCGGCGCCCACGCGCTCGTGCTCCCGTCCGCGGACGAGGGCTTCGGCCTGCCCGCCGTCGAGGCGCTGGCGTGCGGCACTCCGGTCGTGGCGTTCGACTCGCCGGTGCTGCGGGAGGTGCTCGGCGACCGGGCGACCCTGGTGCAGACGGGAGAGATGGCGGCGCTTCTCGACGCCGCCCACCGAGTCGGGCGCCCCGCTCCGAAGCCACCGGCGTGGAGCTGGGAGGACGCCGCCCGCGCCACCTGGAGGGTCTACTCTCGCGCCGCCGCGACCGCCGATGCGCCACGCATCGCCGGGGGCCGTTCCCGGGCTGCGGGGGCGGGCATCGAGGGGCTCGAGCCTCAGTAGGCGCCCCGCCGCAGGAGCACGGCGGGGATCGTCTTCAGGAGGATCGTCAGGTCGAGCGCCAGCGACCAGTGCTCGAGATAGATGAAGTCGAGATGCACGAGGTCGTCGAAGTCGAGCTCCGAGCGACCCGACACCTGCCACAGGCCGGTGATGCCGGGAAGGACGAGGTAGCGCTTGCGGTGCCAGTCATCGAGCATCGCGTAGTCGCGCTCGGGCAGGGGGCGGGGTCCGACCAGGGACATCTCACCGCGAAGCACGTTGACGAGCTGGGGGAGCTCGTCGAGGGAGAAGCGGCGAAGCACCCGCCCGACCCTCGTCAGGCGCGGGTCGTCGCGGATCTTGAACAGCGCCCCCGAGGCCTCGTTCAGCGCTTCCACGTCCGCCTGGCGCTCCTCGGCGTCCGAGTGCATCGTGCGGAACTTCAGGCACGCAAACGGCCGGTGACCGATCCCCCGACGCATCGAGCGGTACAGGACAGGCCCCCTCGAGGTGAACCGAACGGCCAGGGTGATCGCGAGCAGCAGGGGGCTGAGGACGACCAGCAGGACCGTCGCCCCGACGATGTCGAAGGTCCTCTTCAGCGCGAAGTCGATCCCTTCGAAGACCGGCGGGCCGAGTTCGAACAGGGGCACGGACTGGCCGGGGACGAACTCGGCGCGATGGATCAGGATCTCCATCGTGGACGGGGCGAGCCTTACCCGAACGCCCCGGCGGTGGCACTGGTCGACGAGCTCGACCGCAGCGAGCTGGGGGAAATCCGGGTCGGCGATGATCACCTCGTCCACCCGGGCGGAGCTGAGCACCTTCTCGAGGTCCTCCAGCGCGCCCAGGGAGCGCAGACCATTCGCCGGGACGGCGTTGGGGGAGAGGAACCCGACGACCTCGATCGGTTCATGGGGCTGCTCGCCGAGGGCGTGGGCGACGTCGGCGATGTGCTTGCCCCTGCCGACGAGGACGGCTCGGCGGTGATAGCCCGCCGCCCTCAGCAGCGCCCCGGTGATCCGCTCGTAGACCGCCCGCAGGGAGGCGTCGTAGAAGATCGCGAATATCAGGGAGCCGTAGAAGAGGTAGTAGCTCGAGAAGTGTTGTCCGTTGACAACCGCGAAGATCAGCGCCACGAAAGCGACCTGGAAGAGGGAGCCGACGATCCTCGACAGGCCCGGTCGCAGCCCCCGCTCGGAGTACAGGCCCGAACGGGCGAACAGCAGCGCGGTGAGCAGGTAGGCGAACGGGAGGTAGCGCTCGGTGCCGTTCAGAGCCGTGCCCGGATCGACCGGACCGTGGAGGGCTTCCTTGAGGATCAGCGCCGTGAAGATCGCCAGCGCCACCGCGAGGAAGTCCACGCCGAGCAGCGTGATGACCCGCCCGACACGCCGCAGGGTGGACAGCCGCAGCAGGAACGACAGAAGCGGAGGGCGGCGACTGCGGATGTCCCGTTCGGAGGGCTCCAGCCGCTGGGTGGCCTCCGACAGGACCGCGCCGGTGATGACCGGGTCCGGCGCTGCGGACGGCGCCACCGGGGCGCTGGTCGGGGTTGCCGAGGCGCGCGACCGGGGAGCTGACGGCATGGAGGTTCCCGAGCGGGGCTCTCCCATCTTGCTGCTCACAACACCTCACACTCGCACATGGAGCGGTTATCCCCACAATCTCCCGGCATCGCGCCGACGCGAACAGCGCTCAGCGACTGCCCCCGCCGATGAGCTGCTCGACGCCCGAGTCCTCGATCGTGCGCTGCAGCCCCTCCCGCAGCGTCACCTCCGGCGACCACCCGAGCAGCTCGCGCGCAAGGGCGATATCCGGCTTGCGCTGCTTGGGGTCATCGACCGGCAGCGCCTCGTAGATGATCTCTGAGCTCGAGGCCGTCAGCTCCTTGACGGTCTCGGCGAGCTCGAGCAGGGTGAACTCATCGGGATTGCCGATGTTCACGGGATTGTGGAACCCCGACTCGGCCAGAGCGATGATGCCTCTGATCAGATCGCTGACGTAGCAGAAGGACCGCGTCTGGCTGCCGTCCCCGAACACGGTGATCGGTCGGTCGGCCAGCGCCTGGCGCAG
Source organism: Solirubrobacteraceae bacterium (assembly GCA_035314405.1). Lineage (GTDB taxonomy): Bacteria > Actinomycetota > Thermoleophilia > Solirubrobacterales > Solirubrobacteraceae > Palsa-744. Next base: position 4,262 of record DATFZP010000053.1, read on the forward strand.
GAAGGTGGGGATCGCCCGGCCGTCGTGAGGGCGCATGCGGCTGCCATAGGTGTTGAAGATCCTCACGATCGCCGTATCGACCCCCTGCTGGCGGTGGTAGGCCATCGTCAGCGCCTCCGCGTAGCGCTTCGCCTCGTCGTACACCCCCCGGGGGCCGATCGGGTTGACGTGTCCCCAATAGCTCTCCGGCTGGGGGTGCTCGAGCGGGTCTCCGTAGACCTCGCTGGTCGAGGCGATCAGGAAGCGGGCGCGCTTGGCCTTGGCCAGGCCGAGGGTGTGATGGGTGCCGTAGGAGCCCACCTTCAGGGTGTGGAGGGGGAGGCGCAGGTAGTCGATCGGCGATGCGGGGGAGGCGAGGTGGTAGACGAAGTCGATCGGCTCGTCCACGAAGTAGGGCTCGATGATGTCCACGCCGACGTGCATGAACCGGTCGGGGTCCCGGATGTGCTCGATGTTGGCGAGAGACCCCGTCTCGAGGTTGTCGACGCAGATCACCCGATGGTCTCTGGCGAGCAGCTCATCGCACAGGTGCGACCCCAGGAATCCCGCACCGCCGGTAACCAGGCAAGTGGACATGACGCGGAAGCTTAGTGATTCCCCGGACTATCCTTCCTGACATGGCCGCCACCGAGAAGGACCTGACGGTCGCACCGGTCGTGGGACCGGACGACCCACGCCGCTTCACCGACTCGGGCATCGAGATCGCCGAGCTCTACACCGAGGCCGACCTCCCCGAGCGGCTCGACCTCGGAGAGCCCGGGGAGTTCCCCTACACGCGTGGGATCCACCGCGAGATGTACCGCAAGCAGACGTGGACGATGCGCCAGTACGCCGGCTACGCCTCGGCGAAGGAGTCCAACGAGCGCTATCGCTACCTGCTCTCCAAGGGCTCCACGGGCCTGTCGATGGCGTTCGATCTGCCCACCCAGCTCGGGCTCGACTCCGACAACCCCCGCTGCCGCGGCGAGGTCGGGCGGACGGGGGTGGCGATCGACACGCTCGACGACATGCGCACGGCCTTCGACGGGATCCCCCTCGATCAGGTGTCCACGTCGATGACGATCAACGCCCCCGCCGCCTGCCTGCTGCTGCTGTATCAGCTCGTCGCCGAGGAGCAGGGGGTCGCCAGCGAGAAGCTTCGGGGAACGACCCAGAACGACGTGCTCAAGGAGTACATCGCCCGCGGCAACTACATCTACCCGCCCGAGCCGACGATGCGCCTGACGACCGACCTGTTCGAGTACTGCCACCGGCACGTCCCCCGGTGGAACACGATCTCGATCTCCGGCTACCACTTCCGCGAGAAGGGATGCTCGGCGGTCCAGGAGGTGGCCTTCACACTGTCCTCGGGGATCGCCTACGTGCAGGCGGCGATCGGGAGGGGCCTCGACGTGGACGAGTTCGCACCCCGCCTCGCGTTCTTCTTCAACGGCCACAACAACGTCTTCCAGGAGGTGGCGAAGTTCCGGGCGGCCCGCCGGATGTGGGCCCGGATCATGAGGGAGCGCTTCGGGGCCCGCGACCCGAAGTCGACGATGCTCCGCTTCCACACCCAGACGGGCGGGGTCACCCTCACCGCCCAGCAGCCTGAGAACAACATCGTGAGGGTCGCCCTCCAGGGCTTCGCGGCGGTCTGCGGGGGCACTCAGTCGCTTCACACGAACGGCTACGACGAGGCCCTCGCCCTGCCCACCGAGCGCGCCGCCAAGACCGCGCTGCGCACCCAGCAGATCCTCGCCCACGAGTCCGGAGCGGCGGACACGGTCGACCCGTTCGCGGGCTCCTATTTTGTGGAGGCGCTGACGGACGAGATCGAAGCGCGCGCGAACG
>DATFZP010000054.1:0-3013 GCA_035314405.1 Solirubrobacteraceae bacterium
TCATAGATCAGCCCGTCGAGCCGGTCCAGCGCCAGCCCCACCGCCCCCGGCGGACGCCCGGGCTGCCGGCGGCCGAGAGCGAAGCGCAGGATCGCAAGCCTGTGGGTCGGCTCCATCAGCGCTCCGATCGCTTCCCTCAACGGACCCATCCGGTCGGCCTCCACCCCGAACACCGCCCTCAGGATCACCTCCAGGGTGATCCTCCGTGTGCGCTCGTGCAGGCGCATCTCCGACCCCACCGGCCAGCCCCTCATGTCGCTTCTCGTCGCCTCCGCGATGACGTCCTCGTACTCCCTCATCCGCTCCCCGTGGAAAGGCGGAAGCAGGAGCTTCCGCTGGCGCAGGTGCTCGGGCCCGGTGAGCACCACCACCGAGCTCGGACCCATCACCGGTGCGACCGGCGAGTTGCCGGCGGCCGACGGAGCGAGCTCCGGCGGGGCCGTGAACACCGTCTTGACCGCCTCGGGGTCGCTGATCAGCACGAGCTTCATCCCGCTGGGGAAGAACGTCAGCGTGAACGACTCGCCGATGCCGCGAGAGCAGCGGTCCATCAGCCACGTGGGGGCGAGCGCCCAGGCGATCGTCTGCACGAGCGCCGGCGCCCGCGGACCGGGCGGCAGCCTCCGGCGGGCTGCGAACGCACCGTCGGTCGACTCGACCGACGAGCGTGTGAGTGGGTGGCCGGACTCCGACAGGCCCGCCGGCGTGCTCGTCGCCATGCCCACACGTTACCCCCTGGCGCTCTCCGGTCCAGAGGCGGCGAGGACGCTATCCCGGCGCCCTGGCGGGAGTGGCGGTGCGGCTCGTGGGCGACGGCCGACCGGGGACGCTGGTGTGATGAGTGTGGGCCTTCCCCGCCGGGTGCTTGCCCTCGGAGCTCTCCTTGCGGTCGTGGTCGAGCACTCGGCCGACCGCCCCTTTGACGCTGTGGGCGGCGTGACCGACGACGTGCCTGACCGTCGGAGAGATCGCGTACGCCAACAGCGAGGCGGCGATGCCCACGGTGGCCATCAGCACGACCAGCCGCGCCCGCTTGCGCTCGTTCTCCGGCGACGCCGGCCTGACACTGAAGGGCGAGATCGACATCGTTCCCTTTCAAAGTACCGTCCGCCGCCCCCCGCCACCGCGGCGGGCACAGCTAGCGGATCAGCTGCCAGCGCCCGGCGACCCCCCGACCGGTGGATTTCTGCTCGAGCAGGGCTTCGGCGATCAGCCTGCGCCCGTGAAGGATCTCCTCCGATGAGAGCCTCTCCGGTTGTTTTGAGAGATAGCCGAGGAGCATCCTTGCCGGGATCACCCTGACGCCCTTGCGACGGGCCATCGGCCGGTCGACCCACGCTCGGCTGTAGACGATCAGCGGCTGCGCCTGAAGCCCCGTGGCTTTCTCGAGGGCCCTGCTCTGGGCGTGAGCCTGGCCCAACGTGGCCCCGTGCAGGCTCCCCACCCGCACCGGGCCCGGGTGGCTCTTCGTCTCCACTGTGAAGATCCCCGGAGGGCCGATGATGATGTGATCCACGTTGCCCCTCCCGAAGCTGGCGTCGTGGATCACCCCCCAGCCGTGATCGGCCAGCTCGTTGAGCAGCCCCCCCACGTGCTCCTCTCCCGTCGCCCCCCGATCCCGTCGCTCGACGACCGGCAGCACGTACCGGGAGATCACGAACATACTTGCCAGCAGAGCCACCTCGGAGGTCAGGAACCGCAGGTCGTGGAGCCCGAACGTCCGCCCCAGAGCGGCCGTGGCCACGGCCAGCGCCCCGAGGGTCACGAGGGTGCGCATCCGCAGGCTCCTGACGGTCGCCCGCGCGTACTGCCCGGCCGTACGGCCGGTGGGATCGGTGGACAGCCCGAGCATCGCTCCTTCTTCGTCGCTCTTTGGATCTTCATCGGCCCGAACGCCTCAACCGCTTGAGCGCTCCACCCTCCGCCCGTCCGCACCGGGCGCCTCCCGGGGTCTTCCCGGCGGCGGCCTCCGGGCGCTCTGCAGCGAACGCCGGAGAAGCGTGGAGTGAGCCCTCGGGCTCCTAAAGCAGCGCCCACCGACCGCCGAAGCCATCGACAGATCGAGCCCCACCCGGATCAACCGGGCGATCGATTCCCGCGATGACGGATCACCCCGACTGCTCATATCCCTCTGACATCTGTCTCCTGCTCCGCGCCCATGGCGAGCAGCGCTGGCTGACATCGGAGCTGCTGCCCCTGCTCCGCCAGCTCGAGCCCCCCCGGACGATCCCCGAGGAGGACCTCGGGGCCGCCCTCGCCTACCTCGAGGTCCTCTGGATCGAGGCATCCCGCAGGGCAGTCGAGACCGAGGCGGCGTTCACCGAGCTGCTCGTATACGACGCCAACGGCGACCGCTTCATGCACGCCGAGGCCCGCCAGTACAACGCTTCCGTCCGCGCCATGCGGGAGGCGATCGCCCGCCAGGTCCGCCACCTCATCGCCGCGCCCTCCGGGATCGGCGCGTGCGAGGGCGCCCGCCTCTGAGCCGATCGCATACGCTGCGGCCGGTGCCACCCCGCTTCGACCTGCAGTCCCACTCCACCCACTCCGACGGCGCCCTGCCCGCAGCCGAGGTGGTGCAGCGGGCCGCCGAGGCCGGCGTGGAGCTGCTCGCCCTGTCCGACCACGATACGGTCGGCGGCGTCACCGAGGCGCTCGAAGCCGGCGAGCGGCTGGGCGTCCGGGTGATCCCCGCGGTCGAGATCTCCGCCGTCGACGAGGACTCTCCGGTTCCCCGCGAACTCCACATCCTCGGCTACAACATCCGCCACACCGACCCGGTCTTCACCGAGCGGCTCGCCGAGTTCCTGGCCGACCGGGAGCAGCGCACACTGCGCATGGCCGCCGCCCTCGGGGAGCTCGGCTTCGAGCTCGACCATCGCGAGATCGACGACCGCGTGGGCGAAGGCCAGCCGATCGGACGCCCCCACCTCGCCGAAGCGGTGCTCGCGGCCCCCGCCAACGCGGCCCGGCTGGAGGAGGAGGACATCGACGACATCGGCTCCCTGATCAG
>DATFZP010000055.1:0-3863 GCA_035314405.1 Solirubrobacteraceae bacterium
CGAACCCGTCCATCTCCACGAGCAGCTGGTTCAGCGTCTGGTCCTTCTCGCCGGAGATGTCCGAACCACGGCGCCCGCCGACGGCGTCGAGCTCGTCGATGAAGATGATCGCCGGTTCGTGCTTGCGGGCGACCGCGAACAGACGGCGGATGCGGGCCGCCCCGAGGCCGGCGAACATCTCCACGAACGACGCCGCCGACTGGGCGAAGAACTGGGCGCCGGACTCGTTCGCCACGGCCTTCGCGAGCAGCGTCTTGCCGGTGCCCGGGGGGCCGTGCAGGAGGATGCCCTTCGGCACCTTCGCCCCGAGCTCGTGGAAGGACTCCGGTTCGCGAAGGAACTCGACGATCTCCGCGAGCTCGGCCTTGGCCTCGTCGACGCCGGCGATGTCCGCGGACGTGACCGCCTGCCCGGATGCCGGCCTGATGCGCTGCGGCTTGATCCGCGGCATCACCTTCAGCATCCGCCACATCACGACGATGATCGCGACGAAGAAGAGGATCGCCACCACCGGCTCCCAGTTGTAGGCGAAGTTCTGGATCTCCTGGGCGAAGGAGGTGTGGGTCGCCACGACAGGCGTCCTCACCACCGGCTGCCCGGATGCGAGGTGGGCCCCGGCGCCCGTGCGGGCGCGGCCGGCCGCGGAGTGCCTGGCGGGCGCGTCGCCGACGGTCGGGGTTGCGATCGCCGTCCTAGCCGTCCTGCTGCTCGCTGTCGAGGCCCCCGCCGGCGCCGCCGCCGAGCCACCCGCCGGCTGGCCGGCCGCTGTCGAGCTCGCCGGCTGGGCGGCCGCTGTCGAGCTCGCCGGCTGGGCGGCCGCGCTCGCCCCCGCCGGCTGGCTGGAGGCGGCCGCCGCCACGGCTTCGCTGGCCGCTGCTGCTGAAGCGGGTTCGCCCCCCGCGGGTCCCGCCGCGGATCCGCCTCCCGCGCTGGAACCCCCGGCGGCGGGCGCTTCCCCGGTCTGGCTCGCCGCCGCCGGCGCCGTGCTCAGCACTCCATTGCTCCCAGCGAGTCAACCATCCTTGGCATCTCTCCGACATTATGCTCCCTGCCGGCGGGAATTGGGAGAATTCGTTCAGGCGGTGCCGAGAACCGCCTCGGCGAGGTCTCGGTAGAGACCCGTCGCGAACGCAAGATCGCGGACGTCGATCCGCTCGTCCGCTCCGTGGATGAGCGGCGCCCCCTCCAGCAGTGACTGGTGGCGCTGGGGAAAGAAGCCGTAGGCGACGCACTCCGGAAAGGCCAGCCGGAAGTGGCGGGAGTCGGTGAAGCCGGGGAGCACGACGGGGACGGCCCTCGCCCCGGGGTCGCGCTCGGCGATCCAGTTCGAGAGGATGTCCATCAGCGGCGTCTGGATCGGAGAGCGGTTGCCGACGACCTGCTCGGTGAACTCCACGCTCCACTCTCCGTCGACCGCCTGCTCGCCGAGCACCTCGGCGATGTCGGCGAGCACCTCCTCTTCGCCGAGACCCGGGGGCACGCGGCAGTCGACCTTCAGCTCGGCGTGGCTGGGGATCACGTTGACCTTCTCGGAGGCCCGGATCCGGGTGGGAGTGAAGGTGACGCCGAGCATCGGCTCGAAGATCACCGCCAGGCGCGGGTCGGCTGCCCGCAGGCGGGCGAGCGCTCCCGGGAGGTCCTCCGGATCCTCGCCGAGCCCCTCCAGGAAGGCCCTCGGCTCGCCGGTCAGCCGATGAGCGGGCTGGGTCGCCCCCAGCCGCTCCAGCACCGGAGCCATCTTCAGGAGCGCGTTGATCCCCATGCCCGGAATCGAGGCGTGGCCGGCGACGCCGTGGGTCGTGACCGTGAAGCGGAACACGCCCTTCTCGGCGCAGCACACCCCGTAACAGCGACGGCCTCCGTATTCGAACACTGCCCCCCCGCCCTCGTTGATCAGGAGGTCGCACCGGACCTTCTCGGGGTGGGTCTCGGTGATCCACTGGGCTCCGAGCGAGCCCCCCGTCTCCTCGTCCACGACGGCGACGACCATCAGCTCGCCCCTCGCCGGGCGCCAGCCGGAACGGGCGAGGGAGGCGGCCGCGGCGACCTCGGCGGCCACCTGAGACTTCATGTCGAGCGCCCCCCGGCCCCACAGGAATCCGTCCGCCGTGTCCCCCGACCACGGGTCGTGGGTCCACTCGGACGGGTCGGCGAGGACGGTGTCGACGTGGCCGAGGTAGCAGAGGATGGGTGCCGCCGGGGGCCCGGAGGGCGCCTCTCCGGGCTCGCCCGCAGCCGCCAGCCGGGCGACGAGGTTGGGACGGTCGGGCACTGCCCCGAGCAGCTCGCATTGAAATCCAGCCTCCCGCAGGTGGCCGGCCAGGTACTCCTGCGCGTCCCTCTCGTTGCCGGGGGGGTTCACGGTGTTGAAGCGGATCAGGCGGGAGAGAAGCTCCTCGGCCTCCGCCGCCGGCGAGTGGGGGCTCATGCGGGGGATCGTACGCCGATCCCGGAGACTTCCTGCGCCGTCAGCGGGTAGTGGCAGGCGGCCCTCGTCCCCGACCCGGTGTCCTTCAGGACGGGCTCGTCGCTCGAGCAGAGCCGCTGGGCCTTCTCGCAGCGCGTGTGGAAGCGGCAGCCCTGCGGCGGATACGCGGGGCTCGGGACGTCGCCGCTGAGCAGCCGGCGCTCGCTCCCGCGCCTGGAGGGATCGACCGCGGGGACCGCCGACAGCAGGGCCCCGGTGTAGGGGTGGCGGGGATAGTCGTAGATCGCCTCGCGGGGGCCGACCTCGACGATCTTGCCGAGGTACATGACGGCCACGCGGTCGCACATGTGGCGGATCACCGAGAGATCGTGGGCGATGAACAGGAGGGTCAGGCCGAGCCGGCGCTGCAGGTCGCGCAGCAGGTTCAGGACCTGAGCCTGGATCGATACGTCGAGCGCGGACACCGGCTCGTCGGCGATCAGGAGCTTCGGTTTCAGGGCGAGCGCCCGGGCGACCCCGATCCGCTGGCGCTGCCCTCCGGAGAATTCGTGGGGAAAGCGGTTGTAGTGCTCGGGGTTGAGCCCCACCGTCTCCATCAGCTCCTGCACGGCGCGTTTGCGCTCCCCCTTGCCGCGTAGCAGGCCATGGATCGCGAACGGCTCCGCGACGATCGAGCCGACGGTCTTGCGGGGGTTCAGGGACGAGTAGGGGTCCTGGAAGATCATCTGCATCTCCCGTCTGATGGCCTTCAGCCGGGCTCCCCGCAGGCGGGTGATGTCCTCGCCCTCGAAGCAGATCTCGCCCTCGGTGCAGTCGAGCAGCCGCATCAGCAGGCGAGCGGTTGTGCTCTTGCCGCAGCCGCTCTCCCCCACGATCCCGAGGGTCTCCCCCCGGTCGAGATCGAAGCTGATCCCGTCCACCGCCCTGACAGCCCCGATCCGCCGCTGGACGATCACGCCCCGGGTGATGGGGAAGTGCTTGACGAGGCCGCGCACCTCGACCAGGGCGCTCACGGCGCGACCTCCTGCGGGCCGACCGCTGCGAGCGCCTCCCCGGGTGTCCGTCCGGCCCGCAGCTCTTGCCACAGGCCCCGCCGGCGATCGCCGGCCAGCAGGCACGCGACGTCGTGACCGGGGGCGTGCGGCACGGGCTCCAAAGGAGGGTCGATGACCGCGTGGTCGGGCTCGGCGTAGGGGCAGCGGGGGTGGAAGTGGCATCCGGAGGGCGGCCTGATCAGGCTCGGCGGCACGCCCGGTATCGGCACGAGGTCCTCGACCCGCTCCGGCTCCCGCGCCGTGCCTGCGGCGAGCCTGGCCTCGACGATGTCGGGAGCCGGCGGAGGCATCGCTGGGATCGAGCGCAGCAGTCCCCACGTGTAGGGGTGTTCGGGCTCGGAGAACAGCTGCTCGGCGGAGCTGGCCTCCACGATCCGCCC
>DATFZP010000056.1:0-8811 GCA_035314405.1 Solirubrobacteraceae bacterium
TGTTCGTGTAGCGCCCACACATCCCCCCGAGCATAGGCGCCGCCCCGACCGCTCAGGCGGTCGTGCGGCGGAGCGTGAGCGCTCCAAGCGCCAGCGCCCCGGCGGTGGCGGCGACGACCACGAGCACGTCGACGAGCAGCGCGGCGCTCAGCGGCGCCGGCCGCGTGGCGCGCTGGAGCGCATCGTAGGCATAGGTCAACGGCAGGGCCCAGGAGATGTCGTAAAGCAGCGGGGCCATCTCGCGGCGGGCGACGAACAGCCCGCACAGGAGCATCTGCGGGAACACCACCGCCGGCATGAACTGCACGGCCTGGAACTCCGTCCGCGCGAAGGCGCTCACGAACAGGCCGAGGGCCATGCCCAGCAGCGCGTTGGCGACGGCCAGGAGCCCCACCAGCCATGCGCCATGGGACGCGTGCAGCCCGAGCGCGAGAAAGCCCACCGCGCAGACCGCCCCCGCCTGGATCGTCGCGAGCAGGCCGAAGGCGATCCCGTAGCCCGCGAGCAGATCGAGCTTGGCGAGCGGGAGCGTCATCAGCCGCTCGAGCGTCCCCGTCGTGCGCTCCCGCAGCATCGTGATGGATGCCACGAGGAACATCAGGATGAATGGGAACAGCCCGCACAGGGGCGCCCCGATGTGCTGGAAGGTCGCCGGGGCGCTGTCGAACACGTACCGCAGCAGGACCAGCAGCACACACGGAATCGCGACGAGCAGCGTCGCCGTCCGCGGGTCCCGGCGCACCTGGCGGAGCACCCGCAGGGCGCTCGCGAGCGTCACCCGGATGCTCACGGGGCGGGCCGCCCGGTCTTGATGATCGCGAGGAACGCGCGACCGAGGTCCTGCTCGCCGGTCTGCGCACGCAGACCCTCCGGCGTCGTCTGGGCGAGCACGGCTCCCTCGCGCATGAGCAGCAGCGCGTCGCACGAGGCGGCCTCGTCCATCACGTGGCTGGAGACGAGCAGGGTCGCTCCTTCGCGGGCGAGGCCGTGGAAGGTGCGCCACAGCTCCTCGCGGAGGACCGGATCGAGGCCGACGGTGGGCTCGTCCAGGATCAGCAGCTCCGGCCGGCCCAGCATCGCGGTGGCCAGCGACACCCGCGCCCGCTCGCCGCCCGACATCGTGCCCACGACCCGGCGCTCGCTTCCGGCCAGCCCGACCGTGTCGAGCACCTCGGCGATGCGATCGGCTCCGACGTCGAGGATGCGCGCGAAGTACTGGAGGTTCTCCGCCACCGACAGATCGGCGTAGACCGAGGGAGCCTGCGTCACGTAGCCGATGCGACGCCGCAAGCCGGGCTCGCCGGCCGGCAGCCCGAGCACCCCGACCTCCCCCGTCACCCTCGCCTGCACCCCGACGATCGCCCGCATCAGGGTGGTCTTTCCGCAGCCGCTCGGCCCCAGCAGGCCCGTCACCGATCCGCCGTCCACCTCGAGCGACAGGTCCTCGAGCACGCGGCGGCCACCGCGGATCACATCGAGGTGTCTGACCTCTATCGCGGATGCGGCCATCCTCGCCAGCCTATGCCCTGCGTTCGGCGTGGCAGCGGCCCGCGCCCGCAGGTCCAGGAGACGCGACCGCAGCATGGGGGCGCTCAGAAGGGCAGGCCGTGGACCTCGACGCGGCCGGCGGGCCAGCCGGGAGAGCCGTGCAGGGCTCGCCACATCGCGGTCATCGGCACCTGCACGCGGCCGCCGGGCTGCTCGGCGAACACGGGACCGGCGATCACTGCGAAGTCCAGCTCGCGATACACCGCCACGAGCGGCGGGCGGCAGAAGAGCATCGCGCGGGCGGGTCCGATCTCGGAGGCGAGCTCGAGTAGCGGCCCCAGGAGCCGCGACATCAGGCCCTGGCCACGTGCCGAGCGGGTCACGATCAGGCTCCCGAGCCCGACGACCTCGAAGGCCTCTCCCCCCTCGATCTCGACGGTCGCGACGACAGCGCCCGCCACGGCGACGAGCGCTCCGCCGGCCCCCCGCACGCCGATGTGGCGGTCCTTCGCGCGCCACTGCAGCCCCGCCCCGTCGGGCCCGAAGGGCTGGTGCTCGCCGGCGATCAGCTCGGTCCAGTCGCGATCGCTCAGGGCGCCAAGCTCGACGAGGTCCATCGCCCCACCGTAGCGCCGCCGGGCCACAGGGCATGCGCGCAGCTCTCGGAGGGGAACGCCGCCGCGGGGGCTCGGAGACGTGTATCGTCCGCGTGCAGCGGCATCCGGCGGCGTCCACGCGGCCGTGCCGGAGGGGAGCCGCCTTGCAGTCTCGGAGAGCCGTCGACCAGGGAGGCCTCGTGTTCGGTCGTTCATCTCGCAGCCGTCCGGCCGCCTCGGGGCTGATCCCCTGCGCGATCGCCGCGATTGCGATCGCGTGCGCGAGCCTCCCCGCCTCGGCCGCCGCGTCGCTGACGTGGTCCGCCCCGATCGGGCTCGATACGACCACGGGGCACGACGACATCACGGCGCTTGCGTGTCCATCCACGGGCCAGTGCACGGCCGCCGACAACTCCGGCCAGCAGGTGACGTTCGACCCCACCACGCCCGGCACGCCGCTGCCCACGACGGTCGAGAAACCCGGCTTCGTGCACGCTCTGGCCTGCCCGTCGCTGACCCAGTGCAGCGGGATCGGGGACACCGGAGAGGTGACGTTCGACCCCCAGGAACCGGGGAGCCCCACGACGGTCGAAGTCGACCCCGGCCACGAACTCATCGGCGGGGCATGTCCCTCCAGCACCCAGTGCACGGGTGTCGACACCGTCGGACAGGAGGTGACGTTCGACCCGCTGAGCCCCGTAGCCCCGACGATGGCGACAGTCGACGGCGGGCACGCCCTCCTGGCTGTCGCCTGCACTTCAACGAGCCAGTGCACAGGTGTCGACAATGAAGGAGGAGAGGTCACTTTTGATCCCATCACCAAGGCGGTCATCAGCTCGGCGCCGGTCGACGGCGCCGTCCGCCTGTATGACGTGGCGTGCCCGTCGACGAAACAGTGCACGGCCGTTGACGAAAGCGGCAAGGAGGTGCTGTTCGACCCGCTCGCGCCCGGCAGCCCCACCCCGGTCCTGCTCGACTTCGGCCGCGAACTCGACAGCATCGCCTGCCCGTCGACGAGCCAGTGCACGGTCGTCGACAACTTCGGCACCGAGCTGACGTTCAACCCGACGACGGCGGTCATCTCCACGGAAGAAGGAGTCGATTCTCAGAGTCGGCTCGACGGGATCGCGTGTCCGTCTCCGAGCGACTGCACGGCCGTCGACGAACAGGGGCAGGAGGTGACGTTCGACCCGACGTCTCCGGGCCGACCGATCGCCAGCCAGATCGCCGTCGTCAACCTGCTCACGGACGTAACCTGCCCCTCGGCGGTTCAGTGCACCGCCGTCGACGCCTCGGGCCGCGAGCTGACGTTCGATCCCTCGGCCCCGGGCGCTCCGGACCCGAGCGCCGTCGACCCGGGGCACGGCATGCGCGGCGTCGCGTGCCCGTCGGTCGGGCAGTGCACGGCCGTCGACGGATACGGCCGGGAGGTGACGTTCGACCCGCAGGCGCCCGGCACCCCGACCCCGATCGACATCGATGGCGCCTTTCCCCTCTCGACGGTGGCGTGCCCGTCTGCGACGCAGTGCACCGCCGTGGACGAATCCGACCGGGAGGTCACCTTCGATCCGCTCGCTCCCGGCGTGCCCGTGCCGGTCGCGATCGACTCGCACGAAGTCTTCGGTCTCGCCTGCCCGTCGACGAGCCAGTGCACCGGCGTCGACCGTATCGGCAGGGCGGTGACGTTCAACCCGCTGGGCCCCGTCCCCGTGGCGACCGGCATCGACGGCACGGAGCTCTTCGCGATCGCGTGCCCCTCGGTGAGCCAGTGCACCGCGCTGGACTTCGTCGGGCGGGAGGTGACGTTCAACCCGACCTCACCCGCCGGAGCGACGCCCACCACGATCGGCAGCCCCAACCGGTTCGACGCGGTGGCGTGCCCCACGGTCGGCGACTGCGTCGCGGTCGGCGAAGGCGGCGCGGCGGAGGGCGACCCCGTAGGCGGCCTCCCATGGACGATCGAGGCGCTGACCGGGAAGAACCGACCTTCAGCCGTCGCCTGTGCGACGGTCGGTCAATGCGTGGCGGTCGATTTTGTCGGCGACGTGTTCGTGGGCGACGCCCCCCCTGCGGCCGTCGCCGCGCCGAGCATCTCCGGCGTCGCCACGAACGGCCAGACGCTGACCGAGGCGCACGGCACCTGGACGTATGAACCATCGTCGTTCTCCTACCAATGGCAGGACTGCGACGCCTCCGGCAGCGCGTGCGCGGCGATCCCCGGCGCCACCGGTCAGACCTACACGCTCGCGGCCTCCGACGTCGGGCACGCGATCCGGGTGCAGGAGACCGCCGCCAACGTGGGCGGCGTCGGAGCGCCCGTGGCCTCCGCCCCCACGGGCGTCGTGCAGCCGGCGATCGGCCTCGTGAGCGTCGGGAGGGCGAAGCTCAACGGGGTCACCGCCGCCGCTCCCGTCAGCTGCGCCGGCCCGAGCGTGGCCAGCTGCAGCGTCACCCTCACGCTGATCTCGGTGGAGACGCTGAAGGGCAGCACCCTCCTCGCGGTGTCCGCCAGGAAGAAGGTGAAGACGACGAAGCGGACCGTCGTCTTCGCCAAGGCCGTTGTGGCCCTGCCCGAGGGAGGCGGCGAGACCGCGCAGCTCAAGCTCATCTCAACGGCGCAACGCCTCCTGGCCAAGCGCCACACGCTGGCGGTGGAACTCGCCCTCGCCGCGGGCACCGACACAACGCTCGCAGGCGGTGCTCAGAAGCTCACGTTCAAGGTGGCCGTCAAAGGACACTCCCGGCATTGAGCCTGTAGAGCACGTGGGCGCGCAGGCGGTGGCCGAAGGGAAGCAGCGGGTGCTCGAAGTCCTCCGCCGGGTCACGGCTCATTCCCAGCCGCTCCATCAGCCGCCGCGAGCGGAGGTTCCCGGCGGCGGTGAACGAGACGAGCGAGGGCAGTCCGGCCCGCTCGAAGGCGAACGCCACCGCTGCGGAGGCGCCCTCCGCGGCGAGCCCGCGGCCCCACTGCCCGCGGGCCAGGCGCCAGCCCACCTCCACGGCGGGAGCGAACGGGAACTCGGAGGCGACGGGCGAGAGCCCGACGAACCCGATCAGCTCTCCCCCCTCCCCCAGCTCGAGCGCCCACAGGCCATAGCCGCGGACATCGAAGCAGTGCTCGGCCCGCTCGATCAGAGCCATCGTCTCGGCCTCCGAGAGCGGCGCGGGGAAGTACTCCATCACTTCCGGATCCGAGCAGATCGCGGTCAGCCGCCGCAGGTCCCCGGGACGCCACCGGCGCAGCAGCAGCCGAGGCGTTGATAGTTGCGGCCCGGGGGACATCGGGGGCATCGTAGGACGCCCCCGGGGGGTTGCGGCCCTCATGCGGCCGAGCGAGCGATGCCGGAGGTCCGGGCGATGCGGCGGGCCCGGCGAGCGGCCGTCGCTAGGGCGTGAGGCGGACGGGCAGCGTCTTGAGCTGGTTGATGAACGGCGATTCGACGTAGACAGGGGTGCCGTCGAGGGCGATCTCGGGGTAGCGGGAGAGGGTCTCCTCGAGCAGCACCTTCAGCTCCAGGCGGGCGAGGGCGGTGCCCAGGCAGAAGTGCCGCCCGCCGGCCCCGAAGGCCTGGTGCTCGGCTTCACGGCGCAGGTCGAAGCGGTCGGGGTCCTCGTAGCGGGTCTCGTCGCGGTTGGAGGAGACGTACCACATCACCACCTTCTCCCCCTCCTTGATCTTCTGCCCGTGCAGCTCGGTGTCGCACGTGGCGGTGCGGCGGAAGTGGGCGAAGGCGGGGAACATCCGCAGCGACTCCTCCACCGCCGCGGGGATCAGGGAGGGGTCATCGAGCAGCAGCCGGCGCTGCTCGGGGTCTTCCATCAGCGCCCTCATCCCGCTGCAGTAGGTCGCCTTCGTCGAGTCGTTGCCGGCCGCCATCAACAGGAAGAAGCCCATCACGATCTCGTGTTCCTCGAGTTTCTCCCCGTCCACCTCCGCGTGCACGAGCACGCTCGTCAAATCGTCGCTGGGGTGCTCCTGGCGCTCTGCGATCAGGCGACGGCAGCGCTCGAAGACCTCGGGGATGTCTTTCTCCACCGCCCCTTCGACGCCGTTCGGGTTGAGATCCGGGTCGGCAGCCCCGAGCGTCGAGTTCATCAGCCTCGCCCACACCTCGTCGTCCTCCTCGGCGATGCCCATGAAGCTCCCGATCACCCTCGCCACCACCGGCTGGGCGACCTCGCTGACCAGATCGCAGGACTCGCGCCCCTCGAGCCTGTCGAGCACCTTCACGACGATCGCCCGGATCGCATCCTCGTGGTCGGCGATCCTCCTCGGCGTGAAGCCGGCCTGGAACAGAGCCTTCAGGCGATCGTGCTTGGGAGGGTCCATGCCGATGAACATCGCCTGGGCGAGCTCCAGCGGAAAGCCGCCGGAGGCAGCCAGCACGCCACCGCGTTCGGACGAGTAGGTCTGCCAGTCCCGGCTGACCGTGTGGACGTCGTCGGCCGTCGTCACCGACCAGAAGCCCGCCTCCTCGGGAAATTCTTCGAACCTCTCGGTCCAGTGGATCGGGCACCCGCTGCGCAGCTGCTTGAACATCTCGTGCGGAGGCCCGTCGAGCCAGAGCTCGCTCTTGGTGAGTTCGACGCTCTCGAGCTGGCTCTTGGTGAGTTCGACGCTCTCGAGGTCACGACCTACGGTCGCCATGGGTACCTCCTGGTGGGGTGGCCGGGAACGCAAGCCGATCATACTGGCCAACTGGCCAGCCGGCCAACTCCCGTGATGAGGTGATTGAATCTCCGACAGGCCGCCGGTCCGCCGGCGGGTGGCCGACCTGGATCGCGTCGATGGCAGCGGAGGAGGAGTGGGTCGATGAGCAGCAAGTGGGACAGCCGGCAGATCCCAGACCAGGGCGGCCGCGTCGCGATCGTGACCGGAGCCAACAGCGGCCTCGGCCTCGCGACCGCCCGGGAGCTCGCGAGGCACGGCGCCCGGGTAGTGCTCGCCTGTCGCAACCAACACAAGGGAGCCACAGCCCAGCGGTCGATCCAGGCGGCGGTGCCCGACGCGAAGGTGCAACTCGCCGAGCTCGACCTCGGCAGCCTCGCGTCGGTTGAGGCCTTCGCGGAGGCCTTCACCTCGGAGGCCGACGGCGGCCTGGATCTGCTGATCAACAACGCGGGCGTGATGGCTCCGCCCCGCGAGCAGACCGTCGACGGCTTCGAGCTGCAGATCGGCACCAACTTCCTGGGCCATTTCGCTCTGACGGGTCGGCTGATCGGGCGCATGGAGGGTCGCCGGGATGCCCGTGTAGTGACCCTCTCGAGCAACGCCCACAAGATGGGGAAGATCAACCTCGATGACCTCCAGTCCGAGCACGGATACCGGCGCTGGGGTGCCTATGGGCAGTCCAAGCTCGCCGACCTGATGTTCGCCCTCGAGCTCGACCGCCGGCTGCGGGCGAGCGACTCCACGGTCAAGAGCCTCGCCGCCCACCCGGGCTATGCGGCCACCAACCTGCAGAGCGCCGCGGCACCGGCGGCCGATCGCATCGTCATGCGATTCACGAACCTGATCATGGCCCAGAGCGCCGACATGGGGGCTCTGCCGACCCTCTACGCGGCGACCGAGCCGGGGCTCGAAGGCGGCACCTACATCGGACCCGACGGGATCGGGGAGTTCCGCGGCCACCCCCGCATCGTCAGCCCCAGCGGCGCTGCCCGCGATGCCGAGGAGGCGGCGCGGCTGTGGGACCGCGCCGAAGAGCTGACCGACGTGCGCTTCGACCTCGGCGCCGCGGCTGCCGCCTGACAGCCGCCACCGGCGGGCAGGCCGCCTTGCAGTGCTGTTTGAGCCCTCCTCTTCGTGGTACTAATTGACCCCATGCCCCGCGCGATGTGGACCGGCGCCATCAGCTTCGGGATGGTGACGGTCCCGGTGAAGCTCTACAGCGCCCTCGATCGCAAGTCGGTGCGCTTCCATCAGCTGTCGGGCAGGACAGGGGCTCGGATCGTCCAGAAGCGGATCGATCCGACGACGGGGGAAGAGGTCCCGTACGAGGACATCGTCAAAGGCTACGAGCTCGCGCCCGACCGCTACGTCGTGATCGAGCCCGGGGAGCTCGACGCGCTCGAGCCGAAGAAGACCAAGACGATCGAGATCGAGGACTTCGTGCAGCTCGATCAGATCGACCCCGTCTACTACGACCACCCCTACTACCTCGCCCCGGGGACCGGAGGGGTCAAGCCGTACAGGCTGCTGCTCGAAGCGATGAGCCAGACGGGCAAGGTGGCGATAGCCAGGGTCGTGATCCGCTCCAAGGAGCAGCTCGTGGCGATCCGCCCCCAGGGCGACGCGCTGGGGCTCGCGACGATGATCTTCTCCGACGAAGTCCTCTCGCCGGATCGCCTCGAGGAGGTGAGGGACGCCGCGGAGGTGAAGACCACCCGGCGGGAGCTCGACATCGCCAAGCAGCTGGTGGAGTCGCTGGCGGGCGACTTCCAGCCGGAGCGCTACCGGGACACCTACCGCGACGAGGTGCTCGCCCTGATCGAGCGCAAGGCGCAGGGCGAGGAGATCGCGGTCCAGCCGCCCCCCGAGGAGGTCGCCCAGCCTGCGCCGGACCTGATGAGCGCGCTGAAGGCGAGCCTCGAGGCGGTCCGGGCGCGTGAGGGCCTCGGCGCGGCCGGGACCGGCAAGGCGCCCTCCAAGAAGGCGCCGACGAAGAGGGCCCCCGCCAAGAAGGCCCCCGCGAGGAAGGCCCCCGGCAAGAAGTCCCCGGCGGGG
>DATFZP010000057.1:0-7100 GCA_035314405.1 Solirubrobacteraceae bacterium
CAAGGAGGGAAGCTTCCTTATCTGCTCCTTTTGGCTGGTGTCCGGGCTGGCGATCATCGGCGAGCACCAGCGAGCACGCGACCTGATGGAAAAGCTCCTGCGGGTCGCCTCGCCGCTCGGGCTCTACGCCGAGGAGTTCGACACGAGCACCGCTCACTTCCTGGGCAACGTCCCGCAGGCCTTCTCCCATCTGGCCCTGATCGAGGCCGCGGGACGTATCATCCTCGCCGAGAGGTCGCAGGAGATCTGATGAGCTCCTACGACGTGATCATCGTCGGCAGCGGCGCCGGCGGGGGCACTCTCGCACGCCATCTGGCCCCGTCGGGTAAGAAGATCCTCCTGCTCGAGCGCGGCGACTGGCTGCCCCGCGAGCCGCAGAACTGGTCGGCCGCCGAGGTGTTCGTCGAGAACCGCTACGTCTCCCCCGATACGTGGTACGACGCCAAGGGCAAGCCCTTCCAGCCGCAGATCCACTACTGCGTGGGTGGAGCCACGAAGCTCTACGGCGCCGCCCTCTACCGGATGCGCGCGGAGGACTTCGGCGAGGTGCGCCACCACGGCGGGATCTCGCCCGCCTGGCCGATCCCCTACGAGCAGATGGAGCCCTACTACACGAAGGCCGAGCAGCTCTACCAGGTTCACGGGGCGCGGGGCGAGGATCCGACCGAACCGCCGGCGAGCGCCCCGTACCCGTTCCCGGCCGTCTCCCACGAGCCGCGCATCGAGCAGCTCTCCGAGGCGTTCGCGGCAGCCGGCCTGCATCCCTTCCATGCTCCCTGCGGGGTGATGCTCAACGAGGACGACATGCCCTACAGCCGGTGCGTGCGGTGCTCGACGTGCGACGGGTTCCCGTGCCTCGTCCACGCCAAGTCCGACGCCGAGGTGCTTGGCGTGAGGCCGGCCCTCGAGCACCCGAACGTCACCCTGCTGACGAACGCGCGTGCGCTCCAGCTCACCACCGATGCAGCGGGAGGGACCGTCACGGAGGTCGTGGTCGAGCGGGATGGCGAGCGGGAAGGCCATTCCGCCGCGATCGTCGTCGTCGCCGCCGGGGCGGCGAACACCGCCAAGCTGCTGCTCGCCTCGGCCAGCGACAGGCATCCGAACGGTCTCGCCAACGGCTCCGACCAGGTCGGGCGCAACTACATGTTCCACAACAGCCAGGCGGTGCTGGCGATCTCCAAGGAGCCCAACCCGACGGTCTTCCAGAAGACCCTCGGCGTCAACGACTACTACTTCGCCAGCGATGAGTGGGAGTTCCCGATGGGCAACATCCAGATGGTCGGCAAGTCCGTGGCGGAGATGTACCGCGGCGAGAAGCCGCTGATGACCAAGCTGGCCCCCACCTTCTCGCTGAACGACGTCGCCGAGCACGCCGTCGACTTCTGGCTGTCGACCGAGGACCTTCCGCAGCCGGAGAACCGCGTCACGCTGGACTCCGACGGAAACGTCAAGCTGAGCTATCGCTCCAGCAACGACACCGCCAGGGACCGCCTGTTCGAGCAGCTGCGCTCGCTGCTCGGCCACCTGGGGATGCAGGAGCACCATCTGATCCCGCGCTGGGCCTACCTGGAGAACAAGATCCCCGTAGCGGGCGTGGCCCACCAGGCCGGGACCTGCCGCTTCGGCTCCGATCCGGCATCCTCGGTGCTCAACACCGACTGCCGGGCGCACGAGCTCGACAACCTGTACGTCGTCGACACGAGCATCTTCCCCAGCATCTCGGCGGTCAACCCGGCGCTCACGGCGATGGCCAACGCCCTGCGCGTCGGCGACCATCTGCTCGAGCGGCTCGGCGCAGATGGCGGCTGAGCGGAACGGCTCACGCCGTCGTCGGGTGGTGATCGTCGGCGGCGGCTTCGGCGGCCTGACGGCCGCGCGGGAGCTTCGGCGCGCCGACGTCGACGTGACGCTGGTGGACCCGATGAGCCACCACCTCTTCCAGCCGCTGCTCTACCAGCTGGCGTGCGGGGGCCTCTCCGCGGGCGAGTGCGCCAGCCCGATCAGGGGTGCGGTCAAGCGCAGCTCGAACACCACAGTCCTGATGGCGAGGGCGACCGACGTCGACGTCGAGCGTCGCCAGGTCGTCCTCGACCGCGGCGAGCGCCTCGACTACGACAGCCTGATCATGGCCTGCGGGGCGGAGACCTCCTACTTCGGCAAAGACGAATGGCGTGAAGTCTCCTGCAGCCTGAAGACGCTCACGGACGCCGTCGAGCTGCGCAACCGCATCTACGCCGCCTTCGAGGAGGCCGAGCGCGCCGAGGACCCGGCCGAGCGCGAGCAGTGGCTCACGTTCGTGATCATCGGCGGCGGACCGACGGGTGTTGAGCTCGCCGGAGAGCTGGCGATCATCGCCCACGACACGATGAAGGGTTACTTCACGCGGAGTCGCCCGGCCGAAGCGCGCGTGATCCTGCTCGACGCCGGCGAGCGCGTGACTGCCGCCTTCAGCGAGAAGCTCTCCGCGAAGGTCGCCGGCTACCTCGCCGCGCTCGGTGTGACGGTGCACGAGCGCGCCCGCGTCAATGCGATCGACGCACACGGCGTGGAGCTCGACCTCGACGGCTCGCCCCAGCGGATCGACGCCAGGACTGTGGTGTGGGCCGCGGGCGTCCAGGCCGTCCCGTTCGCGGGGAAGCTCGCGGCGGCGGCGGGCGCCCAGACCGACCGCGCCGGGCGGGTGCAGATCGAGCCGACGCTGACGATCCCCGGTCATCCGGAGATCTCCGCGATCGGCGACGCCACTCAGGTCCCCGGCCCCGGCGGCCGGCCGCTTCCGGGCCTCGCCACGGTCTCGATCCAGCAGGCCCGCCACGTCACGAAGGCGATCAGGGCCGGCTCGCCCGGCGCCACCACACCCTTCAAGTACTTCGACAAGGGCGCCCTCGCCGTCGTCGGCCGGGGCCGGGCCGTATGCGAAATCCGGGGCCACGAGCTCAGCGGCCGACTGGCGTTCTTCATGTATCTGACGGTGCACATGTACTACCTCACCGGAGGAGGTCCGGGGCACCGCGTGAAGGTCCTGATCGATTGGATCAGCGCCCGGGTGGGCGACCCGCAGAATCAGGTGATCGACGCCGATCTGGCGAGCACCGAGCAGCCAGCGCCGGACGCCCCGGCCTGAGGCCGGCGGTGAGGGCGCTCGACCCGAGGCTGCTCGCGAACGCACGGGCGACGCGCACGTTCCTGGTGGTGTCCGTCGCCCTCGGGGTCATCGGCGCGGTCCTGATCGTGATGCAGGCGTGGCTGCTCGCCGACGTCGTCTCGCGCGCGTTCCTCGGCGGCAGGAGCGTGGCCCAGCTGCGTACTCCGCTGAGCGCGCTGCTGGCAGTGGTGCTTGCGCGGGCGACCGTCGCCTGGATCGCCGAGCTCGCCGCCGCTCGCTCCTCGGCGCGGGCCAAGTCCCAGCTGCGCTCGGCCCTGCTGCAGCGCGTGGCGATACTCGGCCAGGACAACTCCCGCGAGTCGCGCACGGGCGAGCTCGCAGTGCTGGCCGGCCGCGGGATCGACGCGCTCGACGGGTACTTCTCGCTGTATCTGCCCCAGCTGTTCCTGGCGGTCATCGTACCGGTCTTCATCGTCGTCGCGGTGCTCTGGAGCGACTGGATCTCGGCGGCGATCATCGCCTTCACGATTCCGCTGATCCCGCTGTTCATGGCGCTCGTCGGCGCCACCACGCGGGAACGCATGGACGCGCAGTTCCGCATCCTCGAGCAGCTCGCCGGCCACTTCCTCGACGTCGTCGCGGGACTGCCCACGCTGAAGGTCTTCGGACGGGCGAAGGCCCAGGCCAGGACGATCCGCGAGGTGACCGAACGCTACCGCGTGACGGCCATGGCGACCCTGCGGGTCACCTTCCTCTCGTCCTTGATCCTGGAGCTCGTGGCGATGATCTCCGTCGCGCTCGTGGCGGTCGCGATCGGACTGCGGCTGATGGACGGCCGGCTCGACCTCCGCACCGGCCTGTTCGCGCTCGTGCTCGCCCCCGAGGCCTACCTGCCGTTGCGCAAGCTGGGCGCCAACTACCACGCGAGCGCCGAAGGAATCGCGGCGGCCGACCAGGTGTTCGCCGTTCTGCAGGCGCCCCAGCCGCCGAGGGGCACGCGCATCGACGTCCCCGACCCGGCGCTCGCCGGACTCGAGGTGGACGGCCTGACGGTCAGCTACCCGGATCGCTCCGAGCCTGCCCTCGCCGGGGTCTCGCTGTCGGTGCAGGCGCGCGAGGTGGTGGCCCTCGTCGGACCCAGCGGCTGCGGCAAGTCGACCCTGCTGAGCGCGCTGCTCGGGTTCCTGGAGCCGGATCTGGGGTCGATCCGCGTGGGCGATGTCGACCTGACCGAGCTCGATCCGGAGGCCTGGCGGGCGCATCTGGCGTGGGTACCGCAGCGGCCACACCTCTTCTCGACGTCGATCGCCCAGAACGTGCGGCTCGGCCGCGGCGACGCCTCCGAGGAGGACGTCCGCGCGGCGATCGAGGCGGCCGGACTGTCCGACGCCGTCGCACGCCTTCCCGACGGCCCGGACACGGTGCTCGGCGAGCGGGGCGCGGGGCTGTCCGCGGGGGAGCGCCAGCGGGTGGCGCTGGCGCGAGCGTTCCTGCGCGATGCGCCATTGCTGCTGCTCGACGAGCCGACCGCCAACCTCGACGGCGAGACCGAGCGCGAGGTCGTCCAGGCGATCCGGCGCCTGTCGGCGGGGCGCACGGTCCTGCTGGTCGCGCATCGGCCCGCGCTGATCGAGATGGCCGACCGCGCGGTATCGCTCGCGCCCGTCGAGGTGGCAGCGTGAGCGCCGCCGCCCGCGAGGCGATCGACGCGCTGCGCGAGCCGGCCTCCGAGGCGACGGGGGGAGCAGACCGCGCTCCCGAGGCGCCGCTGCGAGCGACGCTCGCGATCGCACGTCCCGCCGCCGGGCGGCTGGCGCTGGCGACCCTGCTCGGCGCCGGCGCCATGGCCGCAGCGATCGGCCTGATCGCAACCTCCGCGTGGCTGATCTCCCGCTCCGCCCAGCGCCCGCAGGAGTCCGCGGTCGCCGTGGCGATCGTCGGCGTCCAGTTCTTCGCCCTCGCCCGGGGCCTGTGCCGGTACGGCGAACGGCGCGTCGGCCACGACGCGGCGTTTCGCGTGCTCGCCGATCTCAGGGCCGCCGTCTACGAGCGCCTCGAGGGGCTGGCCCCCCTGGGGCTGCCCGCGTTTCACAGCGGGGATCTGCTCGCACGCCTGATCGCGGACGTCGACTCGCTGCAGGACCTGCTGCTGCGGGTGGTTCCGCCCTTTGCGATCGCCGCGGTGGTCGGAGCGGCGACGGTGGGCCTCGTGTGGTGGATGTTGCCCGCCGCCGGGCTGATCCTGCTGGTCGCCCTCCTGATCGCCGCGACGATCGTGCCATGGCTGACGGGCACGCTGGCCGCCCGCACGGAGGCGCGGCAGGCGGCTGCCCGGGGCGAGCTGACGGCGTCCGTGATCGACCTGATCGAGGGTGCCCCCGAGCTGGCCGTCAACGGCGCCTGCGCCGAGCAGCTCGCCAGAGCGCTCGCGGCCGACGACGAGGTGACCCGGCTGGCCGCCGCCGGCGCCCGCACCGCCGGCATCGGCCAGGGCCTCGTCAGCCTGTGCTCGGGCCTTGCGATGTGGGGGGCGCTCGTGGTCGGGGTCGCGGCTGTCCGGGACGGGCGCCTCGACGGTGTCCTGCTCGCCGGCCTCGCCCTGGTCCCGCTCGTGGCATTCGAACTCGTCGCCGGGTTGCCGACGGCGACCCAGACGCTCCAGCGCGTGCGCCGCTCGGCAGCGCGGGTGCTCGAGGTGATGAACACGCCGCCGCCGGTGAGCGACCCGGCGTATCCGCTGCCGCTCCCAGCGCCGCCCCACACCGTGGCGGTGAGAGCCCTCCGCTGCCGCTACCCGGGTCAACGGGGGTGGGCTCTCGACGGGGTGGACCTCGACCTCTCCCCCGGGCGGCGGGTGGCCGTGGTGGGCGAGAGCGGCGCCGGGAAGTCGACCCTCGCCGGCGTCCTCGAGCGCTTCCTCGGCTACGAGGGCGGATCGGTGCGGCTCGACGGCATCGAGCTGAGCGACCTCGAGGGCGACGACTGCCGCCGGGTGGTCGGCCTCGTGGGGCAGGACGCGCACGTCTTCGACAGCACCCTGGAGGAGAACCTGCGTCTGGCCAGGCGGACGGCCACCGCCGATGAGCTGCTCGAGGCCCTCGCCCGGGTCGGTCTGCTCGAGTGGACCAGCCGCCTGCCTCGCGGGCTCGCCACCGAGCTCGGCGAGCGCGGCGCCCGCATGTCCGGCGGCCAGCGCCAGCGGCTCGCGATCGCGAGGGCCCTGCTTGCGGACTTTCCGCTGCTGATCCTCGACGAGCCCGGCGAGCACCTCGACACGCCCACCGCCGACGCGATCGTGGCCGACCTGCTCGCGCTCACCCGCGAGCGCTCGACGCTGCTGATCACACATCGCCTGGCAGGGCTGGGAGAGGTCGACGAGGTGCTGGTGCTCGCCCGCGGCCGCGTGCTCGAACGCGGCACCCACGCCGAGCTGATCGCAGCCGACGGGCGCTACGCCGCGCTGTGGCACCGGGAGAACGCCTGGGACGCGGCCGTGCTAAACATCGGGGAGGCGTCCGATGACGGCGCAAAAAGCACTCCGCCGGCGAGACCGTGGTCGGCCTGAAAGGAGAGACGTGGCCATAGGACCAGTTCAGCTAATCGTGCTCGGCTTCGAGCACCCCGACTTCCAGGGCGAGATCATCGAGGAGCTCGACCGCCTCCGCGAGAGCGACACGGTGCGTGTGATCGACGCGCTTGCGGTCTCGAAGGACGCCGATGGAGGGATCGAGGTGGCGCACCTCAGCAACCTCTCGCAGGACCAGTCGATCGAGCTGGGCAGCAAGGTGGGCGCGCTGATCGGTCTCGGCATGGACGGCGATGAGGGGCTCGTCGCGGGCGCGGAGGCCGGCGCGGAGGCCGGCGCCGAGGGCCTCAGCGTCTTCTCCGACGAGGATGCCTGGGATGTGCTCGGCGACATCCCCAACGACACCGCCGCGGCGCTGGTCCTGCTGGAGCACCACTGGGCGGTTCCCCTGCGCGACGCGATCGC
>DATFZP010000058.1:0-9054 GCA_035314405.1 Solirubrobacteraceae bacterium
AGCGGTTGCCGGCATAGTGCAGGAAGAGGTGCGCCCGCTGGGGCTGCCCGCCCCGCAGGCGGCTGCCGTAGACGGCGTCGGCGGTCCCGTCGAGGATAAGATCGACCAGCCTCGGGATGTCGGTCGGGTCATACTCGGCGTCGGCGTCCTGGATGATGACCACCCTGCCGGCGGAGCGCCCCAGAGCCGTGCGCACGGCGGCCCCCTTGCCCCGGTTGCGCCCGTGAGCGATCAGCGTGATGCGGGGGTCGCCTTCGGCCAGCGCCGTGACGATGGCGGCGGTCCCGTCGCCGGAGCCGTCGTCGACGACGATGATCTCGAGGTCGTAGGCCAGCTCTTGCAGGGTCGTGAGCACGCCCCCGATCGTGCGGGCCTCGTTGTAGGCCGGCACCAGCACGCTCAGTTCGGGCTCGCTCATCTCATGCAGAGGCGCCCCCGGGGTCGGCTTCTAGTACGCGCGGATGGGAGGGCCTTCGTACCTTATCCCGGACGGGCTCCTCCAGCGGACGCGCCAGGTGACCCCCTGGGTGGAGGAGTTCAGAGACCAGTACCCGCCGCTGTTGGTGCTCACCGCCTTCAGGGTGCGGTAGCGCGAGGAGGCTTTGGGCTGGACGAGCACCGTGACCCTGGTGGCGCCGGAGGCGGGCCGCACAAGGCCCCACAGCGAGAATCCGCCGCCACGCCTGCTCACCACGAGAGGCAGGCGGAAGCCGTAGTAGTCGGGCTTCGGGGCCCCGCTGGCGTACTCCAGGCCCGTCTGGAAGCCGATGAAGCCGGTCGATGTGAAGGGACCGCCGAGGGGGTCGTCTTTGAGCAGATACTGGGAGAAGGAGGCGATCTGCGGGTTCTCCCACGCGATCCGCTCGGCCATCGCATCGTACTCCGCCTGCTGGGCGACCGGGACGCCGATGTACTTGTTGGGCAGGCTCTCGATCCCGAACTCCGTGATGTAGATCGGCAGCCCCGCCGGGAGGGCGTGGGCGCGGGCCGCCAGGACGAGCGCCCGGCTGAGCCGGGAGAGCACGCCGAAGGTGACGTCGTCCGCCCCGGGCGGCTGGTAGAACGGCCCGGCAGCCGTCGTGTAGGGGTGATGGGCGTAGCCGTATGCCGGCAGCATCGCGCACGAGGGCGAACGCTGGTAATGGGCGTTGAGGCACAGGAGCCCTCTCAGGAACGCCAGCGGAGCGACGTCGTGGTTGAGCCCTTCGCGGGAGGGAGCCCCGACCTTGTCGTAGCCGGTCGGGGCGGTCTCCCCGATCAGCACCTTCGGGGCGGCGATGCCGGCCGCCTGCAGACCCGCGTAGCCGGCCTCGTAGAGGCCGCGATAGATGCGGGGGGAGGCCGGTGTGCCGTTGCGGTTGAACTGTGGAAGCAGGTCGGTCGGGTGGTTGGGCTCGTTCCAGATCGAGTAGAGCGAGACCTCCGAGCCGAACTGACGGGCGGCGGCCGTCATGAAGTGCTGGAAGTCGAGATCGTCCGGACGGGTCACATAGGGGGCCTTGCGATTCGAGGTGGCCCACCGTGGAGCGGGCCCGGTGACCGTCAGCAGCACCTGCCAGCCGAGGCGCTTGGCTTCTGCGAGCAGCGGGGTCCACTGGCCCCAGTCGTAGCTCGCCGGATTGGTGAGATCGACGTTCGGGGCGGTCGCGCTCCTCGCCCGCGGAGCGACTTCGTTCCAGTAGAGCTCGACGCGCAGCGCCGTCACGCCGAGCGACCTCAGCTGCGTGATCGCGCGGGGGCGGCTGGCGGGGAGCAGCAGCACGCTGCCTCCCTCGAAGAAGGTGGTCTCGGTGTGGGAGGCGAGCGCCTGCCCAGGGCAGACCCCGGCGGACGTGAGCGCCAGGACGAGGAGGAACACTCGGAGGAATATGCGTGGGCGCGGCACAGACCCTCGATTCAGTGGTTGGGTGCGGGGAAGGCCTCGGTCCCAACAGGGCCGATCGGCCCCCGCCGTCGGGTGCGGGCGGCGGCGGTGCTCTGCTGGGAGAGACACCCCCGCCCCGTCAAAGTTGCGGCCCCGCCGGAGGACTCCCCGGCGCCCGACGCCGGGGTGCCGCGGCAGGAGCCGGGGACTCGGGAGAAGCCGCCCGGCCCGCCCTCGTGCAGCGTCAATCCCAGTTGACCTTCATCTTGCAGTTCTTCGCGTGCAGATGCACGCACACGACCACGTAGCCCGGCCGCGGGCGGTGGCGGTAGTCGGTGAGCCCGGCGTCGAAGACGGCTCCGGGGCCTGAGCCCGTCCACTCGTAGATGTAAAGCCGCTTGAGGCGGGGGAACTCCTTCACCAGGCCGAACATGAAGCTGAGCGCGTTCGCCGCCCGGGTCAGGCCTTCGCCGCCATAGTTCGAGAAGTCCGTTCCGAATTTCACGATGCCGCCGGTCTCGGTGAGCCACACTTCCCCGGGCACCGAGGCCAGGATCGCCCGCGTGCGGCCGGTCTGGAAGCGGTTCGTGTCGGAGTAGTTGTGCAGTCCCCAGAGCCTCGGCACCGGCAGGTGCAGGGTGTGGACGATCGCCGACTTGAATTCGGCCACGTACTGGAGGCTTGGACCGACTTCAGGCTGGTCGAGGATGTCGAGCCCGGTGACCGCGCAGGCGGGGCAGAGGGTTCGCACGATCTTGTAGTACTTCGCCGCTGCGAGCGGGGTGGGGCTGTCGAGGCTCTCGCTGGCATAGCGGATGTTGCCGCGGTTCGCCTCGTTCCAGGGCTGATAGTCGTGGACATTGGGGAAGTCCTTCATGAACTTCTTCACATCTTTTTCATAGAGACGCCCGTTCGGCATCTGGGTCGGCGTGATCTCGGAGTGGTAGAAGGCGATCAGGATCTCCTGGTGCTGGCCTTCGGCTGCCTTGATCCACTTGCCGGCGCTCGTCAGCCAATAAGGATGGGACGGCTGGGCCGCGGCGTCGTAGGGCACGATGTAGCGGGCGATCCGCGTTTTCAGCTGCTGCCAGTCGCGATCTTTGAACATCTCGGTGTTCTCATCGCCGACGCCCACGAGCACCGAGCTCGCGGTGTGGGCTCGATAGGTCTTGCTTGATTGGGCGGCGCCGCCGGCGGTGGCTGAGGCGCCGAGCGCGAGGGCGAGGCATGGGAGGAGGAGGATCGCGGCGAGACGGCGTAGGCGAGGTCTTGGGGAGGTGGGCATCCGAAAAGGGTATAACGCTCACCAGCGGGTCGAGCCGGTTGACAGCCAAGTCCCCGTTTCGGGGCTCGACGGAGGGACCGGCCGGGTACGATCCCCGCCGATGGCTCCCGAGCAAACCGCCCCGCGGGAGGCGGTCGACGCGCCACCGGCGGCCGGTGCTTCGGGCCTGCGGGGCGGCGGCCGGCTCGCCCGCTGGGGGCCGCTCTCGCTCGTGCTCGCCGTCGCTCTCGGGCTGCGGTTGTGGGGCGTCGGGTCTGGCCTACCCTACGTCTACAACGTAGACGAGTACGGCCACTTCGTGCCGGAGGCCGTCCGGATGTTCACGGGGGGGCTCGACCCGCACTACTTCGTAAACCCCCCTGCGCTCACCTACCTGCTCCACGTCGTCTACGCGATCTGGTTCCTCGGGGCGGGCAGCGTCTCGCGGGAGTTCGCACTGCACCCCACCGAGTTCTACGAGATGGCTCGGGTGCTCGTGGCCCTGCTCGGGACGCTGTCGGTTTGGCTGCTGTACCTCGTCGGCAGCCGCCTGTTCGGACGGGGCGTCGGCCTGCTATCGGCGGCCCTCATGGCGGTGGCGTTCCTGCCGGTCTACTACGGGCACCTCGCGCTCAACGACTCCCCCGCGCTGGTCGGAGTGACCCTGTCGCTGCTGGGCTCGACAGGCATCCTTCGGCGGGGACGGCAGATCGACTACCTCGTTGCCGGTGTGGGGGTCGGCCTGGCCGCGGCCACCAAGTACACCGCCGGCGTGGTCATCGTCTCGATGCTCGCCGCCGCATGGCAGCGATATCGAGAGGGAGGGGCGTCCGAACGGACCCACGTGGCACTCGGGCTCTGCGTCGGAGTGATCGCCGCCGCCTGCGCGTTCCTGATCGCCAACCCCTTCTCGGTGCTGGACTTCCACCTCTTCAGGAGCGAACTCGAACTGCAGTCGAGATATACCCAGATGTCGCGATCGTCGTGGGTGGGCGGCCCGAGCGACACGGCCCCGGTCTACTACCTGTGGTCGTTCACGTGGGGGCTCGGGTGGATTCCCGCTCTCGCGGCCCTCGGAGGCCTCGCGACCGTGTGGCGCCGAGGCCGAGCGCTCGGCTGGCTGCTCGTGCCCGCGCCGGTGCTCTACCTCGTGTTCCTCAGCGTCCAGGGCCGGTACTTCGGCCGTTGGCTGATCCCGATCCTGCCGTACGCGTGCCTGCTCGGGTCCTACTTCTCGCTCGCGCTCGCCGATCGTGCCGCCAGGCTGGCGCCACGAGCACGCCGG
Source organism: Solirubrobacteraceae bacterium (assembly GCA_035314405.1). Lineage (GTDB taxonomy): Bacteria > Actinomycetota > Thermoleophilia > Solirubrobacterales > Solirubrobacteraceae > Palsa-744. The sequence goes on from DATFZP010000058.1 coordinate 4,414, forward strand.
GCCTTCGTGGCGGTCGCCGTCCTCGCCCTGCTCGCCCAGGGGGTGATCTACAGCGTCCACTCCGGGCTGGTCCTCTCGCGAGCCGACACCCGCGCCCTCGCCCGCACGTGGATGATCGCGAACATCCCGAGGGGTTCCCGCGTGGTGGTGGAGCCGTTCATGCCGGGCGCGTGGCTGGCGGGACCCGGGCGCCCCGGCGGGAGGGCTCCGGCGGCTCGCTGGGACACCTACAGGACGCTGGCGCTGGTGCTCAACCCCGCCACGGGAGCACCCGAACCGCCGGGGAGGAGCGTGGAGCTGGAAAACTACGAGCGGACGCTGGGCCCGGCGCTCGTGAGCTACTACGAGCGCCACGGATACTGCTGGGTGATCACCAACTACACCGAGGCCGGCCGCGCCTTCGTGAACCCCCGAGCGCTGCCCGATGCGATCGCCTACTACGCGGCCCTGGCCCGCCAGGGACAGGTCGCCTACCACGTATCTCCCTATCGACGGGGCAGCAAGGGGGTCGGGTTCTCCTTCGACTGGACGTTCGACTACTACCCCCTCAGCTACTACCGGCCCGGGCCGGAGGTCACGATCTACCGACTCGATCGGGGGGCCTGCGCCGCGGCCGGGAGCCCGCCGGCGCCGGGTGCTCGCCGGTGAGCAGTACCCGCGAGCGAGGCTAGCCCCTGTTCCCCCGGGCGATCCTGCGCAGGTCGATCGTCTGGTCGTACAGCTTGGCGTCGACCCCGGCCTCGAGCGCGACCGCCCGCAGCGGGCGCCCGGAGGCGGTCGCCTGCCTGACGATATCCGTCGCCCTGTCGTAGCCGATGGCGCTGTTGAGGGCCGTGGCCACCGCGAGGGTCGCGCCGGCGGAGGCGGCGGTGCCCGCCCGGTTGACCTCGATGCCATCGATGCACCTCTCGGCGAACACTCGAGTGCTCGTCGTGAGCAGGTGCAGGGACTGCAGGAGGTTGCGGGCGATCAGGGGAACGCGGACGTTGAGCTCGAACTGGCCCTGCAGGCCCCCGACCGTGATCGCCGTGTCGTTGCCGATCACCTGGGCTGAGACCTGGAGGACCACCTCGGGGATGACCGGGTTGACCTTGCCGGGCATGATCGAGGACCCCTTCTGGAGCTCGGGGAGCAGCAGCTCGCCGATCCCGGCCCGCGGCCCGGAGCCCATCAGAGCGATATCTCCGGCGATCTTCGTGAGGGACACCGCGAGGACCTTCAGCGCCCCCGAGAGCTCCACCAGCGCGTCGCGGCTGGCCTGCGCCTCGAACGGGTCGATGGGGGCGGCTATCTGCTTCAGGCCGGACTCTCGCCTGAGGCGCGCGCGGACCTTCTCGGCGAACCGCGGGTGGGTGTTCAGGCCGGTGCCGGTGGCCGTGCCGCCGAGGGGGATCTGCCCGACGTGCACGAGCGCCGATCGGATCCGCTCGCAGGCGAGGGCGATCTGGGCGCTGTAGCCCCCGAACTCCTGGCCGACCGTCACGGGGACGGCGTCCATCAGGTGGGTGCGTCCGGCCTTGACGACGTTCTGGAAGCTCTTCGCCTTCCTCGCGAGCGAGCGTTCGAGCAGCTTCAGCGACGGAAGCAGCTCGTTCTCGGCGACGTCGAGCGCCGCGAGATGGACGGCCGAGGGAAACACGTCGTTGGAGGACTGGCCCATGTTGACGTGGTCGTTGGGATGGACGGGCTCGCCCGCGAGCCGCGCGATCACCTCGTTGGCGTTCGTGTTGGTCGAGGTGCCCGATCCCGTCTGGAACACGTCGATCGGGAACTGATCGTCGTACTCGCCGGAGGCGATCTCCGCTGCCGCTTTCCCGATGCGGGAGGCCGCCCGTTTGGAGAGCAGCCCGAGTTCGCCGTTGACGGCGGCGGACGCCCCCTTGATGCGGGCGAGCCAGTGGATGACCGATGTCGGAACGGTCTCGCCGGAGATGGGGAAGTTCTCCACGGCCTTGGCCGTCTCGGCGCCCCACAGGTGCTGATCGTCTGACATCGGGCCTCCTCGCAAAGGGCTATCGGATCGGGAAGGACGTTGAGGGGCCGGGCAGGCGCCGCGACGGGGCGGCCTGCCCGGCAGGGGACAAACCCTACCCGCAGAAGGCCGCCAGCTCCCGGGCGAGACCGACCGGATCGTCGTAGGCCATCAGGAATCCGGTGCTTTCGAGCACCCGCAACTGCCCGTCCGGCAGCAGCGCGAGCGCCTCTTCGGCGGGGGCCAGGGGGTGAAGGCGATCGCGGTCGGCCCACAGCAGGAGCACCGGCATCTCCAACCTCGGGTAGAGCTCGAGCAGCTCCGTGCGGGCTCCCCACGGCCAGTTGCGGGCGGCCTTGGCCCACGAGCGAGCCAGGCTGGAGTTGCCCGGGACGTCGGCGAAGGCGTGGCGGATCAGGTCTGCGGCGGCCGGGTTTCCGCGCACCGAGAGCTCCTGGCCGCGCTGGGGGCTGAACAGCGCGGGGGCGCCGTAGGAGAGCAGGCCGTCGAGGCCGGGCACCGCCGCCATCCTCATCCCGAGTCGGAGGGCCATCAGCCGGCGGGGATGCGTGGGCGGGGCGTGCAGGCGGTTGGGCATGAGCACGAGGCGGGCGGGCGTGATGCGGCCGAGGCGGATCGTGTGCAGGAGGATCTCGGCCCCCGCCCCATGGCCGCCCAGCATCGGCCTCGGACCGAGGACCTCGGCGGAGAACCCCGCGAGCACGTCTGCGAACCAGTCGAGCGTGTAGGGGTGGCGGGGACGGTGCTCGGAGTCTCCGTGGAGAGGCAGATCGGGGAGCACGACCCGGAAGCGGTCGGCGAGCTGATCGACCGATGGCTCCCACTCCTTGTGAGAGAGCAGCCCCGAATGCAGCAGTGCCAGCGGACGACCGGCCCCGAGCTCCCGGTAGGCGACACGGGCGCCGTCCGGGTGGTGATAGAGACGGAGCCGCATCGCTCAATCGTAAGGACCAGCGGGGGACTTACGGGGGTCGTCGGGCTCGCCGGGAGCCGGCTGCGCCTACACGGCGACGAGCTCGAAGATGCGGAACGGCTGACCGGCGAACCGGACGGGGAAGGAGGTCACCCGGAAGGTCCTGCCCCTGTAGGTGACCTTGCCGTGGTCGGGCAGCGGCTCCGGTCCCGGATAGGTGCTCCCGGCGATCGGGTAGGAGCCTGCGCGCACGTACACGAGCGCCCCGGTGAGCCCTCGCAGATAGTCGGTGTATCCCGACCACGGCGACGACAGGGCCCTGAATTTGCCCCACGTGATCTCCCCCACGCGTCGCAGCTCGGCCAGCATGACCTCCGCGCAGGAGGCGCTCGAGCGGGGCAGTGGCACGAGCAGCGTGACCTCCAGGCGACCCCCGAGGAAGGCTTCGGCGTCGAACGTGATCGCCTGGTACTTGACGCCCCGATAGTGAACCGGCCCCTCGAAGGGCATTCGCTGGGAGCCCGGATCGAACGTGGCTTCCACCGGCAACCTGGTGGACCCGTACCGGAGCAGAACGGGAACTTCCACGAAGCGCGTCTCGAGCTTGGCATAACCGGCGTCGTCCTGGACGGAGAACACGTAGCTGCCGACCGTTTGCCCGTGGAAGTGCAGATAGCCCCGCTGAGGGGCGAGGATGAAGGGACCTCCCACGTCGGCGAGCAGACTCCCGCCGCGGCTGACCCTCAGGCGCACGATGTGGGTGCCTGAGTAGACGAGGTGGGTCACGGCGTCCGCCACCGCCGCTTGGTCGTCTTCGGCGAGGGCGCTGAGAAGCGGTGTGTAGTTTTCGATCTGAGCCCGGTCTATCTGGACCCCTTCGCCGTAGACCTCGAAGCCGTAGATCCTCCGGGCGACCTGCTCGACCGTGTCCGCGGCGGTCGTGGGAGTCGCCTTGCCGCACGGCCGTTCGGCCACCGGCTGCGGTCGGGGCGGGGGCGTGCTCGTCGGCTGGGTGCCCGTGGGCGGGGTGACCGTCGGCTGGGTGCTCGCGGGTGCTTCGGTGGCGTGGGCGTCGGGGACGGCGAGACCGAGCGGAGCGACTGCCGCAGCTGTCAGGACGAGCGCCAGCACGAGCCCGGCTCGCCGTGCCACGGGCGCGACGGCACCCGTGGGAAAGCGTTCCCCCCAGCCGATCATCCGGCTAGGGTAGCGGCTGGCCTGGCGCTCCGCGCCGATCGAGGAGCGCCCCCGACCCCACCTACAATGGCCGCCCCGTGGCCGATCTCCCCCCAAATTCCCTGATTCCTCGACGGGAGGTCGATCCCCGTCAGGAGCTGCCGGCGCTCGAGCTCGAGGTGCTCGAGAGGTGGCGGGAGAGGGACGTGTTCGCCGAGTCGCTGAGGCTGCGGGCGGGCGCCCGCCGGTGGGTCTTCTACGAGGGGCCCCCCACGGCCAACGGCCCCCCCGGCTCCCACCACGTGCTCTCGCGCGTGTTCAAGGACATCTACCCCCGCTTTCAGACGATGAGGGGATTTCGGGTGGAGCGCAAGGGCGGTTGGGACTGCCACGGGCTGCCGGTGGAGATAGCCGTAGAACACGAGCTGGGCATCTCCTCGAAGGCGGAGATCGAGCAGGTGGTGGGAATCGAGCGGTTCAACGCCCAGTGCCGGGCGTCGGTGTTCACCTTCCTGGAGGAGTGGAACCGGCTGACCGAGCGGATCGGCTTCTGGCTGGA
>DATFZP010000059.1:0-2257 GCA_035314405.1 Solirubrobacteraceae bacterium
CAGCGCGAGGAGGTCGTCGGCGCTCACCCGCACCGTGTGGGGCCTGCCTTCGCCGTCGATCTCCCTGCCGCTGAGCCCGCGCCGGCGGATGATCGAGAGCAGATGGGCGAGGTCACCGACGGGGTCGCGGGTGATCCCGTCGCACGCGTGCCTGCCGCAGATCTGGCGCAGGATCCTCGGGATCGCGGCGAAGGTCGCCCGCTCCAGCGGGTCGGGACCCGCCGGCGGGACGACCGAGTCGAGCACGAGAGCTTCGACCTGGTCGGGATGCTCCTCGGCATAGAGCTCTGCCACCTTGGTCCCGTAGCTGGTGCCGTAGAGGACCAGCTTTTCGTAGCCTCCGGCCTGGCGGATCGCCTCGATGTCGGCAACCGAGTCGGCGCTCGTGTAGAGGTCGCGGGTAGGCCCGAGCTGGTCGGCGCAGGCTTCGACGAGCGTGCCGAGCGAGGAGTATCGGCCGGGCCGTTCGAAGGCGTGACACGCCAGCGGGCCGGAGAGGCCGACCCCCCGCTGGTCGAAGACGATCAGATCGCGGGTGTCGGCGACGGGACCGAGCAGTTCGAGGAACTGTTCGGCGAGGGGCAGCGCCGGCTGTCCGGGGCCGCCGGCGAGCGCGATGATCGCCGTGCGGGCTTCCCCCACCGGGGCCCGGTGGCGGCGCAGGGAGAGGGTCAGCGAGCCCGGGGTTGCGCCGGAGGGGTCGAGCGGCACGGCCAGCTGCCCGCAGGCGAAGTCGTTGCTCGCGGCGCAGGGGGCGTAGGCGATCTGCCCGGCCGCACCGGCGGCTCCCGGTGACGCCCACTGAAACGCCGCGAGGAGAGCGAGCGCCGCCAGCGCCCTGGCCGAGAGTTGCACCGGTCGAAGTTACCTGCTCTCGTGGCGGCAATCCAGGCGCGATCGGCGCCGATCGCGATCGCCGGTGCCCGCGTCGCCCGGCGGCGATAGGGTCTGCCGATGGCCGTGGATCGCGAGATAGTCGACGCCCCCGGAGCACCAGCCGCGATCGGGCCCTACAGCCACGCGGTCCGCTCGGGCGGGCTGCTGTTCTGCTCGGGCCAGATCCCGCTCGATTCCGTCAGCGGGGAGCTCGTCGGAGCCTCTCCGGGCGAGCAGGCGCGGCGGTGCCTGGAGAACCTGGCGGCGGTCTGCTCGGCGGCTGGCACGACGCTCGGGCGAGCCGTGCGGATGACCGTGTACATGACCGATCTGTCCTCCTTCGCCGAGGTCAACGAGGTCTACGCGTCGTTCTTCAAGGACGAGCCCCCGGCACGCGTGGCGGTGGAGGTGGCGGGTCTGCCCCGCGGCGCACAGGTGGAGATCGACGCGATCGTGGCTGTATGAACAGGGCTCGGCACCCCTACTGGAGGCCGGCGCCGTCGCGCAGATCGGCGCGCTTGATCTTCCCGCTGGCGGTCTTCGGCAGCTCGGGGGCGAACTCGATGATGCGGGGGTACTTGTAGGGAGCCGTCTCCCGCTTGACGTGCTCCTGGAGCTCTCGGACGAGCTCCGCTGAAGGCGCCCGGACGCCGTCGCGCAGCACCACCACGGCGCGCACCACCGAGCCCCGCTCCTCGTCCGGGGCGGCCACGGCGGCGGCCTCGGCCACGGCCGGGTGGGCCACGAGCGCCGACTCGACCTCGAACGGGCCGATCCGATAACCGGCGGAGACGATCACATCGTCGCCGCGCCCCTCGAAGTACAGCCACCCGTCCTGCTCCCGCACGCGATCGCTGGTCAGCCATCGCCCTCCCGCCCTGCGGTCGGCGACGCTCCAGGCGCCGTCCGCGGTATGCGTCACCTCCTCGCCGAGGTAGCCGAGGAAGAAGGTCGGCACGCTGTCTGGGGCGACGGTGAGCTCCCCGTCGCGGATCTCGAGGCTCACGCCGGGGAGCGCCCTGCCCATCGATCCGGGCCGGGGATGCTCGTCGAGGGGTGCGCCGGTCAGCTGACCGGTCTCCGTCTGGCCGTAGCCGTCCCGGATCTCCAGCCCCGTTGCCTCTCCCCAGGCGCGGAGGACCTCGGGGTTCAGCGCCTCGCCGGCGGCCACCATCGCCCGGAGATGGGGCAGGGGGCTCAGCGTCGCTCGCTTGGCGATCACCCGGTACTCGGTGGGAGCCATGCAGAGGACGTTCACGCGCTCGCGCCGGAGCAGCTCGAGCCGCTCGTCCGGGTCGAAGCGGGCGTCGTGGAGCAGTGCCGCCGCCCCCGACAGCCAGGGCGCGATGAAGACGTTGCGGGCGGACTTCGACCAGCCGCT
>DATFZP010000060.1:0-4309 GCA_035314405.1 Solirubrobacteraceae bacterium
CGGTCTCGACCATCCCTACTGGGTGGACGACGATCGCTTCGACCTCGAGTTCCACGTGCGCGAGCTCGCGCTGCCCACCCCCGGGACCGACGCCCAGCTCGCCGAGCAGGTGGCCCGCATCTTCGCCCGCCAGCTCGACCGCTCGCGTCCACTCTGGGAGCTGTACGTGATCCAGGGCCTCAAGGGCTCGCGCGTGGCGGTCTTCACCAAGATCCATCACTCGGCCGTCGACGGGCTATCGGGGGCGGAGATCCTCAGCGTGCTCCTCGACGGCTCTCCGGAGGGACGGGAGATCGAGCCGGCGCCGTCGAGCAACCGCCGGGGAGAGCGCAAGCCGAGTGATTGGGAGATGCTCGGCCGCGGACTGGCCGCGCTGCCCATGCAGCCCCTCCACGTCGCCCGCCGGCTGCCGAAGACGCTCGCCAACCTCGACGTGCTGCCGACGATGAGACACCTCCCGGGAGCAGGGCTGATCGCCGGTAGCACCCGTCGCATCGGGCGCGTCCTCTCACCCCGTCGCGACGACGGGGGGGTGCTCGAGGGACGGCGCCTGCGGGCGCCCCGCACCCGCTTCCAGGGCTCGATCTCCCCCTACAGGCGGATCGCCTTCGGCTCGATCCCGCTGTCAGAGGCGAAGGCGATCAAGAACGCCGCCGGGTGCACGGTCAACGACGTCGTGATGGCCACCTGCGCCGGCGCGATGCGCTCGTTCCTTGTCGCCCACAAGGAGCTTCCGGCGGAGCCGCTCGTGACGATGGTGCCCGTCTCCGTGCGCACCCCCGAGCAGTTCGGCACGTTCGGCAACCGGGTCTCGACGATGATCGTCGAGCTGCCGACAGACGAGAGGGACCCGGCGGAGCGCCTGCAGCGGGTGCACGAGACGATGCGCTCGGCCAAGGAGCGCCACCAGGCGCTGCCGGCCTCGCTCCTGCAGGACGCCAACGAGGTGATACCCCCAGCGCTGCTCGCGAGGGCCTCCCGGGTCACGGCGCGCCTGGCGGTCACCCGGGGGCTCGAGGCGCCGACCAACCTCGTCATCTCCAACGTCCCAGGCTCGCCGACGCCGATGTTCCTCGCGGGAGCCAGGCTCGAGGCGCAGTTCCCCGTCTCGGCGATCATCGACGGCGTGGGTATCAACATCACGGTGCTGAGCTACCGCGATCAGCTCGACTTCGGGATCGTCGCCGACCGGGAGATGCTCGACGACGCCTGGGACCTGATCAAGCGCCTGAAGATCGCCCACGCCGAGCTGCTCGCACTCGTGCCCAGGAGCTCGTCCTCAGCCCGGCGCAACGGCGCCCGCGCGGCGCGGGCCTGACGCGCCCGCGCCCACCCGGCCGACCCCTTCTCCCTGGCCGGACGGGGATCCGCGGCCGCGAGCGCAACTCGCGTGGTCCCCGCGCGTTGCAACCATCTGAGTCTCAGCAGCTCTACCGGGTTCCGATTTGACGAGAGATCCTCTACGGAGTCATCATCGCCGCGCCCGCCGGCGCCGGCTGGGCGCGCTGCGAGCCGGCCGCTGGGTGCCGTGTGCGCTGGCCCTGGCGCTCGTGGCGAGCGCAGCCGAGCAGGCTCCTCCCGCCCGCGCCGGCGGGGCCTCGACGCTGAGCTGGTCGGCCCCCTCCGCCTTCGACACCCCGGGCCTGCCGACGAACGGCGTCTCGTGCCCCTCGGAATCCCTCTGCGTGGCCGTCGATCACGCCGGAAACGCGCTGGCCAGCACCGACCCTACCTCCCCGACCCCGGCGTGGACGTCGGCGAGCATCGACCCAGGTGGATCGCTGGATTCCGTCTCCTGCGCGTCCCCGCAGCTCTGCGCCGCCGTCGACGGCGGGGGGGGCGCGTTCGTGAGCACCGACCCGACCGTCGGCGCCTGGTCGGGGGGACCGATCGACTCCGGCCGGTCGCTGACCGGCGTGTCGTGCCCCACGGAATCCCTCTGCGTGGCGGTCGACTCGGCGGGCTACGTGGTCGCGACCCTGGAACCCCGATCCAAGAACCCGACGTGGAGAGGCTCCACTGAAAGCATCGACCCCGGCAACGCGCTGAAGGCGATCTCCTGCGTCGCGTCGTGGTGCTTCGCGGTGGACAGCGGGGGAGCCGTCCTGTCGAGCTCCGACCCGACGGGCGGCAAGAGCGCCTGGCGGCGGCGGGCGGTGGACCCTGTCGCAGGCATGACGGGCGTCTCGTGTCCGTCGGAAGCCCTGTGTGTCGCTGTCGACGGGACGGGCGACGTGCTCACGAGCGACGATCCCACGGCCCTGTACCCGACGTGGAGCTCGACCCAGGTGGATGCGAGCGGGGGTCTGGCGGGAGTCTCCTGCGCGCCCACCGGGCTGTGCGTGGCCGTGGGCGAACACGGCGAGGAGCTCGCCAGCGAAGGGCCGCTCGCCCCGTTCCCGCTGTGGAGCGAAGCGATCGTCGACACGAGCGAATCCCATCCGGTCGCCATGACGGGCATCTCGTGCCTGTCCGGCGGCTTCTGCCTGGCTGTCGACTCCTCCGGGCGGGGGCTCACCGCGCGCGTCCCGCCGCCGACCGTGATCACGGCCTCGCCGCCGGCGGAAGTGACGGCCACCACGGCGTCCCTGTCGGGATCGGTCGACCCCGAGGACGCGGTCCTGTCGGGTTGCTTCTTCGAATACGGCACCACCGCCGGCTACGGGCAGAGCGTGCCGTGCGGGAGCCTTCCCTCCCCGGCGGGCGGGCTGCAGGCGGTCGGGGCGCCGATCGCGGGCCTGATCCCGAACACGACCTACCACTACCGGCTGCTGGCGAGAACCCCCGCCGGAACCGGCTATGGCGCCGACGTCGCGTTCACGACCCCCGTCTCCTCCCTCATCCCGATCGTCTACCCCCACCCCTCGATCGCCGGCACCCCGGCGGTCGGCGAGCGGCTCACATGCCACTCGGGCGTGCCCTCGGGCTCGATCGCCCAGGTGAGCTACGCGTGGCTGCGCGACCTGCTGCCGATCCCCCGGCAGACCGGCTCGACCTACGTCGTGGGCGGCGCCGACGTCGGGCGCCACCTGCAATGCGCCGTCACGGCGAGCGACGGCGGCGGCAGCGCAACCGCCAGGAGCGCGTTCGTGACGGTGCCCGTCGAGGGCGTGCAGGCGTCGTCCGGGGAGACCACCGTGGGCAGGGCGGGGGGGCGCGGCGACCGCGTCAGCGTCTCGGTGCTGTGCTCCGGACAGGCCCCCCAGGGTTGCCAGATCCTGCTCAGGCTGACGGCGGTGGAGACGCTCAGCGGGGGACGGGTGGTGGCGATCTCAGCGAGGGCGCCGCGGCTGCGCAGAGGCGCCCACGCCGGCCAGAGCCACCGGCTGACGGTCATGCTCGGGCTCACGAGGGCGCGACTCTCCCGGGGGCAACGAGCAACCGTGTCGGTGATCCTCAGCGCCGTCGGCCGGCGCCTGCTGGCAACCCTGCACCGGCTGCCGCTCGCCGTGTCGGTCAGCGGTACGGTCATCGGCGTGATCGAAGCCGACCTCGCCGAGCAGACCGTGGAACTGGGGGCGGGCACCCACGCCTCCCGGGCGCCGTCGCGGCGGATCGCCGGCGCCTCCCCGGCGACCCGCCGGCGGGTGAGCTCCGGAGCTCCGGCCCGAGGAGCCGGCGGCGGGAACGCGCTCAGCATCCTCTCCCCCACCCCGTACATGGGGTGGGACACCTACTTCGCCTTCGGGCCCCACTACAGCGAGTCGAGGATCCTCACCCAGGCCAGCCGGCTTCTCTCCCTGGGCCTGGCCGGCGAGGGTTACCGCTACGTGTGGCTCGACGTCGGCTGGTGGCAGGGCAGCCGCGACGCCAGCGGCCAGATCACGGTCAACCCTGCCCAGTGGCCCCACGGGATGGCGTGGCTGACCCGCACCCTCCACGCCGCCGGCTTCCGCGTGGGCCTCTACACCGACGCCGGGCCGGGCGGCTGCGGAGGCGCCGGAGAGGGCAGCTACGGTCACTACCAGCAGGATGTAAACACGTTCGCGGCGTGGGGCTTCGACGCGGTCAAGGTCGACTTCTGCGGAGGCGCCGAAGCGCACCTGAATCCCGCAGCTGCCTATTCGGCGTTCCACGCGGCGATCGAGGCCAACTCCAGCCACCGCCCGATGCTGCTCTCGATCTGCAACTTCCTCCAGCCCGGGGAGTTCGCAGAAGGCCAGCCCACCCTCGAAGAATCGGCGTTCTCCTCCTACAGCTTCGGGCCCGGGGTCGGCAACAGCTGGCGCACCGACACCGACGTGGGCTTCCCCGGCGACGTCACCTTCGGCGACGTCCTGCGCAACATGGACGCCGACGCCGCCCAGCC
>DATFZP010000061.1:0-2810 GCA_035314405.1 Solirubrobacteraceae bacterium
CGCTGCACGCCGGCGCCGGCCTTGCGCTCGCGCTCGAGCTGCGCACGCCGCCGGCGGGGGGCGACGGCCTTCCGGACCGGCGGCGAGCCGGCTTGCTGGCGCTCTCCTGTGCCCCTCCCGCCCTCGCGGCAGCGCTCTGGCGGGGGACGATCGAGCGCCGGCTCGGAGGACCTCGATCGATCGCCGTCGCGCTCGCTGCGGGAGCGGTGCTGATGGCCCTCGCCGACACCCTGCCCGCAGGCGGGGGGCAGCGGCGATCCGAACAGGCCGGGGCGGGCGACGGCCTCGCGCTCGGGCTCGCCCAGGCGCTGGCCCTGATACCCGGCGTCTCACGCAGCGGAGCGACGCTCACGGCCGCCCGCTCACGGGGGTTCCGGCGGGCCGACGCCCACTCGCTCTCGTGGGAGGTGGCCCTCCCGGTGATCCTCGGAGCGAGCCTCGTGGAGGCCTGTCGGCTGGTGGGCGCGGGGGCGCGGGGGGCGCCCGCGAGAACCCTCCTGGCGGCTGGGGGGACGTCGTTCCTGGCGACGGCTCTGAGCGCGAGGGCTCTTCGTCGCGGCCGCTACCGTGATCGGCCGCTGCTGCCGTATTCGATCTACCGATGCGCGCTGGCGGCCGCCGTGGCGGTCCGGCGGCGGCGGGCGGCGGGCGTATGACGGCGATCGGGACGCACATCGGAGGGCGCTATCGCCTCGAAGCAGAGATCGGCCGGGGTGGGATGTCGACCGTCTACCGGGCGTTCGACACGGTCCTCGAGCGAACGGTGGCGATCAAGGTCATGCACCGGGAGATCGCCGCCGACTCAGACCAGCTCGAGCGCTTCCGTCGCGAGGCACGTTCGGTGGCCCGGCTCAACCACCCCCACATCGTCACCGTCATCGACGCCGGCGAGGAGCCCTCGCCGGAGGGGGACGGTGACGCCCGGCACGAGGGATCCGGGTCCTTCGTGGGAACGCCCTACATCGTGCTGGAGTACGTCGACGGCGAGACGCTCAAGGCGGTGATCCGCCGGGAAGGGCCGTTGGCGATCCCCCAGGCGATCGCCTATGCGATCGAGATCGCGAGGGCGCTCGGAGCCGCTCACGAGCGTCAGATCGTCCACCGCGACGTCAAGCCCCAGAACATCCTGATCAGCCAGGAAGGTGGCGCCAAGATCACGGACTTCGGGATCGCGAGGTCATTGAGCGAGGAGGGGCTGACGGTTGCCGGGAGGGTCCTCGGAACCACCGACTACGTCGCACCCGAGCAGGCCCTCGGGGAGCCCGTTTCCGGGCAGTCGGACCTCTACTCGCTTGGGGTCGTCCTGTACGAGATGCTCACCGGCGAGGTCCCGTTCCGCGGCGAGTCGCCGGTCGCGGTGGCGATGAGGCACGTCCGGGAGGAGATCCCGGACGCGCAGCTGCAGCGTCCCGAACTGTCGGCGGCGAGCGCCGCCGTCGTGGACCGGGCAGTCGCCAAGGACCTCGATCGACGCTACCCGGACGCGGCTGCGATGGTGGCCGACCTCGAGGAGGTGCTGGCGATCGAGACGTCGCGCTCCGGGCAGGCGACCGGAGAGGTGACGAGCGTGCTGCGCACGCTGCCGGGTCCCACGAGGAGACGAGTGCCGTGGCGCGTTCGCCACCCCGGGAGGTGGTTCGCCTCGCTCGCGCTCCTGGCGGCGGGGACAGCGCTCGTGGTGGTGCTCCTGGCCGGCAGCACACACCGGGGCACGGGGGGGGCCGCCGGCCTGCAGGCGCGGGCCGGCCTGGAACCGGTGCAGCTCAGCCAGACGGCCGCCCACGACTACAACCCGTTCGGCACGGGCCCGGAAAACCGCGACCAGATCCAGAACGTGGTGGACAACGACCCGAACACGACGTGGAGCACCGAGCAGTACTACGACGGCAGTCTGAAGAAGCCTGGAGGGGTGGGTCTGGGGATCTATCTCGACGCCGCTCCCCGGGTGCTCGCGAGGGCTATCGCGATTCAGACGCCTACGCCCGGATTCGCCGTGCAGATCTACGTCGCCGACAGCATCGAGGAGTCGCTCCCGTACGGCAGCTCCGCCCCCCTCACCGACCGCGGCTGGAAAGGACCGGTCGGGGGGAGCTCCTACGTCCACAGCGGCGAACGGATCGAGATCGCCCTCGGGGGGACTGCCCACCGCTACTACCTGATGTGGATGACCACCCTGCCGCCGATGCTCCAGTCCGCGACGATCGCGGGCATCACCCTCTTGAGGTGACGACGGCCAGCCCGGCTCAGTAGGTGTGCTGCCGGCGCTGGTCGTGGCGCTCGAGTCCGAGCAGGCACAGGCGCTCGACGAGCTCGGCGTAGGGGACGCCCGATGCCGCCAGCAGCTTGCCGTACACGCTCGTGGGGGTGAAGCCGGGCATCGTGTTCAGCTCGTTGATCAGGACGCGCTCGCCGTCGACGAAGAAATCGACCCGCGCGAGCCCCTCGCAGCCGGTCGCCGTGAACGCCGTGAGAGCGAGCTCCCTGACCCGAGCGGAGGCGGCTGGGGAGATGCGGGCCGGCACCACCAGCTGCATCCCGCCGGGAGCGTACTTGGCCTCGAAGTCGTACCACTCCCCCGACAGCACGATCTCCCCCGGCTCGGAGACCACCGCCGGCGGCCCTCCGGCCGTCCACTCCGAGCTGGGGGAGCCCAGTACGCCGCACTCCACCTCGACCGCTTGGGCCATCGCCTCGACGATCACGAGCGAGTCGTGGGTGAACGCCCCGGCGAGCGCTCCGTCGAGCTCCTCGTGGAGGGCGACCTTGGCGATGCCCACCGAGGAGCCCTGGTGGGCGGGCTTGACGAACAC
>DATFZP010000062.1:0-3556 GCA_035314405.1 Solirubrobacteraceae bacterium
CTCGATCGAGGTGCCGTCAGGGACCCAGCCGGGAGAGGTGCTCACGCTGCGGGGAGAGGGGATTCCCGGCCTCAGGCGGGGAAGACGGGGGGATCTTCGGGTGGTCGTCAACGTCGTCGTCCCCCGCCGTCTGAGCGCCGAGCAGCGCGAACTGCTCGAGCGCCTCAACGACAGCCTCACCGAGGAGAACCTCCGCTCGCAGGAGTCGATGTTCGCCAAGCTGCGTCGGGCGCTGGGCAGCCAGGCGGCGTGATCCGCCTCGCTGTTCGGGTCGCGCGCGAGCGGGCGGAGCTCGTGCTCGCCGAGCTGCTCGAGCTCGCCCCGGCCGGGGTGGAAGAGGTGCAGGCGGGCCCACGGATGGTCGAGTACGCGGTCTACGGGCCGCCCGGGGAGCTGCCTCGGCTGCCCGCCCTGCAGGCGGCGGCGGGCGCTGCGCTGGTCGAGGTCTCGACGACCGAGATCCCCGACGACTGGCAGGAGCGCTGGAAGAGCTTCCACCGCCCCGTCCTGATCGAAGGGCCCGCTCGAAGCGCCGGCGGCCCGCCGGTCGCCTCCCTGCACGTGCGCCCCCCGTGGGAGGCCCCGTGGCAGGTCCCGGACGCAGGCCCGTCAGAGGTTCGAGAGGTCGTCATCGATCCCGGGCAGGCGTTTGGCACGGGCGCGCACGCCACCACCCGCCTGTGCCTCGAGCTGCTGCTCGAGCTGGCGGGAGAGCGGGGGGCGAGGGGTCCCCTGCTCGACGTCGGCACGGGCTCGGGAGTGATAGCGATCGCGGCGGCCGGGCTCGGCTTCGCGCCGGTCCTGGCGATCGACAACGAGCCCGAGAGCGTCGAGGCCGCCCGCATCAACGCGCTCGCCAACGGCGCCTCGATCGAGGTTCGCCGCCTCGACCTGCGAGCCGAGGCCGTGCCGTGGACGGCGGGGGAGGACGATCCCGAGGGCGCCGTGCTCGTCGCCAACCTGCTCCGCCCTCTGCTGCTCGAGCTGGCCGCGGCCCTGCCCCGGCCCCCCGCCCACCTGATCGCCGGCGGCCTGCTCACCGACGAGGCCGATGAGATCGCCGCCGCGTTCAGGACCCGCCTCGGCCTCAGCGAACGCGAGCGGCGGACGAGCGGCGAGTGGGGGGCGCTGTGGCTGGAGGGGTGATCAGTTCCCGTCGGGCAGCTCGGTGGCCGCCCTCACGATCGCCCGGTAGACCAGGTCGATCGCCGGCCGTATCGAGTCCTCGGACTCGAGCAGCCCGCTGGCGGCCCTGAGGGCGCCACCAACCACCTCGAGCGCCTCCCCCACGTTCCCAGGGTCGGGGTCCCGGCAGGCCGCTATGGCCATCTCGAGCATCGCCCTCGCCTGCTCCACCACTCCGGTGAACAGCGCTGGACCGACGAGGCTGGCGTAGCCGTACACCCGCGCCAGCCGCCCCGACAGCTCGATCGAGGGCCCCCGCCGGGGGGCGCCCCCCGGCGGCAGCCCGTGCCCGTCCAGCAGGCTCGCCATCGTCCCCCCGAGCAGCCCCCTCGTCGCCGCCTCGTCGAGCCGCGCCTGACGTGCGACCCGCAGCGCCATGTACAGGGTCGTGGCGGGCAGTCCGTAGGGGGGGTCCGAGGCGAACACGACCCTCTCCGCCGGAACCCTCGCGAACAGCTCGATCACGTCGAGGGGAAAGAAGCACGAGATGTCGTACAGGACCCCCGGGTGGTCGGCCAGCCGGGTCGTGAGAATCCCCTGGTCGCAGATCGCGCCATGGGCCAGGATCAGCACCGCTCCCGGCCGGCGCAGGGCGAGGTCCACCAGTCCGTCCGCCAGCGGCGGCAGCCCCCTGCCGGCATGGATCAGGACGGGCACGCCGGAGTCTTCGGCGAGCTTGAAGACCTCATCCATCTCGGGGCCGTCGAACACGAAGTCCTGCGCTCGGGGGTGCAGCTTGATGCCCTTGGCGCCGGCCGCCAGGCAGCGCTCGCACTCGGCCACCGGGCCTTCAGCCGGATCCAGGCGACAGAAGGGAGCGAGCCTCCCCTCGCTCTCCTCCGCCCACGCGAGGACCCTGTCGTTGGGCACGCTGTACGCGGGCCGCCGCTCGGGGTCGTGCAGCGGGAACACGCACGCCCTCCGCGCTCCCGCGTCGTCGAGCTGGGAGAGCAGCTGGCCGAGCGACAGCGACCTGCCGTCCTCATCCAGCCCGAGGTGGGTGTGGGCATCGATCACTTCGGCGTGCTGAGGACGCAGCCTTCGCGTCTCCGCGAGGAACGGCGCGAGAGCTTCGGCGTACAGAGATTCGTTCACGGTCGTGCACCCTATTCTGTCGGCGTGACCCGGCAGGTCGCGATCGCCGGCGACGCTCGGGCGGCCGCCGAGCCCGACCGTCGGGGCTCCCGGCGCGACGGCGGTTGGGGCCCCCGGGCGGGCCGCGTTCACGCGAATGCCCCTCGGCTCGTCTGGGACCGGCGTATCCTGGTTGGTCGATGGCGATAGCCGAGGAGATCAGGTCGGACCTGAACGACGCGATGCGCGCCGGTGAAAAGGAACGGGTGGCGGCGCTGCGGCTGGTGCTCTCCGAGCTCCAGAAGGCCGCCAAGGAGGGCCGGGACGAGGAGCTGACGGTGCTCCGCCGCGAGCGCAAGCGCCGCCTGGAGGCCGCCGCGGCGTACCGCGACGCCGGCCGTGAGGACCTCGCCGACGGCGAGGAGTCCGAGGCGAGGCTGATCGGCTCCTATCTGCCCCCGGAGCTCTCCGAGGAGGAGCTGGCGGCGATCATCCAGTCGGCGATCCGCGAGAGCGGAGCGGAGTCGGCCAAGGACATGGGCAACGCCATGAGATACGCGATGACCGCGGTCGACGGCCGCGCCGACGGCAAGCGGGTGTCGGGACTCGTGCGAGCCGCCCTTCAAGGATGAGGACCCAGATCGAGCTCTCAAACGAAGTGGCCGCCGAGCTCGCCGGCAGCCAGGACGCCGTGCTGCGGGCGCTCGAGGCACACCTCGACTGCAAGGTGTTCCTGCGTGGAAACCTGCTCACGTTCGACGGCGAGGAGAGCGAGACCCACGCCGGCGAGCGGGTCGTCCGCGAGCTCGCCGACCTGATCGCCCGCGGCCACCAGATCGGTCCCGGGACGATCACGGCCGTCACGGGGGCTCTCGACGCGCACGAGTCGCCCGCGAGGGTCCTCGAGGACGTGGTCTGGAGCCACCGCGGGCTCCGGGTCGCCCCCAAGAGCGTCAACCAGAAGCGCTACGTCGACTCCATCCGCGAGAACACGATCACGTTCGGCATCGGCCCGGCGGGAACGGGGAAGACCTTCCTGGCCGTCGCGATGGCCGCGGCGGCCCTCTCGCGGCACGAGGTCAATCGAATCATCCTCACCCGCCCAGCCGTGGAGGCCGGCGAGCGCCTCGGCTTCCTCCCGGGCGACATGATGGCCAAGGTGGACCCCTACCTGCGCCCTCTGTTCGACGCCCTCCACGACATGCTCGACCCGGAGAAGGTCTCCCACCACCTCGATCGCGGGGTGATCGAGATCGCACCCCTCGCGTTCATGCGCGGACGCACTCTGAACGACTCG